>DAISYT010000155.1:4328-5669 GCA_036825175.1 Candidatus Cloacimonadota bacterium | reverse complement strand
ATATTACTAGAAATGCTCCCTGGACAACAAATACAGCGTTAGGCGCATTTTTCGGTTTCAATAGTACTACTGTATTTAATATTCAGAATAATGCATTCAATAATCCGGTTGTTTCCAACCTTGGTTCACCAATTAGTAATGTTGTAACAAATATATACACGAACAAACTTCAAGTGGAACTTGTCTCATCTGGAATCGAAGTTCCAACAACTCCTACACTCTTGTATAGTGTTACAATGGATATCGTTAATCCCAATACAACTGCTGCATTAAGCTGGAATTCTGTTGATACCGTGATTTATGATTCAAGCAATTTAATGTATAGATCGCTCGAACTTCTGGGTGGCGACAACTCTACGCTGCCGGTTGTGCTTAGCAGCTTCACTGCTGAATATGTTGCTCAGTATGATCATGTGGAATTGGCTTGGGTAACTCAGAGCGAAGATGGTAACGAAGGCTGGAACCTGTATCGTGGTGAGAGCGCAGAAGCTATGATCAACGGTGATGTGATCATCCTGAATGAAGGTTTGATCCCGGGTGCAGGTACATCTACAGTTCCTACTTACTATGATTTCACCGATGATTATACATTGGTTTCCGGTACAACCTACTGGTACTGGCTGGAAAGTGTTGCTCAGAGTGGAGAAATCGTTGTCTTCGATCCGATTTCAGTAGTGATGCCGCTTGGTACCACTCCGGAATTGCCGAATGTAACTACTCTGAAAGGTAACTATCCTAACCCGTTCAATCCTGCTACCGAAATTGCTTACTCGATCAAAGCCGGAGAACGTGGTGTCCTGAGTATTTACAATGCTAAAGGTCAAAAGGTTCACAGAGTAGAACTTGAAGCCGGTAACGGTTCCTATCGTTGGGAAGCTAAAGATCAGGCTTCTGGTATTTACTTCTACAAACTTAAGACAGACAGCTTTAGCAGCACAAAGAAGATGTTGTTGTTGAAGTAATTCTGCCAATAGATTCACAAAACAGGCGCTCCATTTGGAGCGCTTGTTTTTTAATTTTTAAATTGCCACTGAAAAGTTCACCGAAAGAGCACCGAAAAACTATAACTGTCCAACCTTCCAATCTTCCCAACTTCCCATCATCGCATTCTCAGTGCCTCCGTGCCTCTGTGTTGGAAAAAGAATTGCCACCGAAAAGCACCGAAAAGCACCGAATGAAATGTAACTGACCAACCTTCCAATCTTCCCATCTTCTCATCTTCATTTCTCCGTGCCTCCGTGCCTCTGTGTTGAAAAAAGAATTGCCACCGAAAAGCACCGAAAGAACACCGAAAAACTATAACTGTCCAACCTTCCAATCTTCCCAACTTCCCATCATCGC
>DAISYT010000155.1:0-4228 GCA_036825175.1 Candidatus Cloacimonadota bacterium | reverse complement strand
GTGCCTCCGTGCCTCTGTGTTGAAAAAAAAACAATAATTCCCGAAAAACATTTTGCTTTTTCCAGAACCTAGATTACCTTCTATACATACCCCATGGGGGTATAATGTGAGGAGGTCAGATGACGGAAAAATGTGATGTATGTACAGTGCGTCATGCTCATCATTCTGCTGATTTTAAGGATGGCATGAAGAACCGGATGAGTCGCATCGAGGGACAGATTCGCGGAATCAGCCGCATGATTCAGGAAGATGTGTATTGCGACGATATCCTAAACCAGATTGCAGCGGTGCAAAATGCTTTGGTATCGGCAGGTGAAGTACTTCTGGATGCGCATATCAAATCTTGTATTGTAGAGAATATCCAAGCCGGCAGATTGGAGGCGGTGGATGAATTGATGGTGACGATCAAAAGGTTGATCAGGTGAGAAAATGCTAACAAATTTAATGAAAGAAATCTATGTTACCTATATCGAGATTGCACCTTATCTCTTTATCGGGCTGTTCTTTGCCGGATTGTTACACATTATTTTCAGAAAGGATTTCGTTGCCAGACATCTGGGTAAAGCTGATTTTGCCGCAACCGTGAAAGCTGCGATTCTGGGTGTTCCGTTACCGCTTTGTTCCTGTGGCGTTATTCCCACGGCTTTGTATTTGAGAAGACAAAAAGCCTCCAAAGGTGCCACGCTTTCGTTTTTGATCTCAACACCTCAAACCGGCGTGGACAGCATCGTCGCTACTTATGGTATGATGGGACCGGTATTTGCTGTCTTCCGTCCTCTGGCAGCTTTTATCATGGGTGTCGCCGGTGGAGCGCTCACGAATATACTAACCGGAAAAGATGCAGACGAAATCGTAGAACCGGAAAATGTCTGCACCGATTGTACTGCGGACAAAGCCGAACCAAAATCAGTATGGCTAAAGCTGAAAAACGGTTTCGTGTATGCTTTCAAAGATTTTTTAGACGATATCTCGTTGCAGCTCGTCGTGGGGGTGATTTTAGCCGGTATTATCTCATTTGCCATTCCCGAAAACTTTTTTGAAAGATTTGGCGGCAATGGCTTTGCCGGAATGCTCATCATGATCGCTTTTGGCATTCCACTTTACGTTTGTGCCACGGCTTCCATTCCCATTGCCGGTTCGTTGATGCTGAAAGGAATTTCACCCGGAGCAGCTTTTGTCTTCCTGGTAGTGGGACCGGCAACGAACGCTGCCACCATCGCTTTGATCGGAAATGCTTTGGGTAAAAAAATGGTGGCGATCTATCTTTCCGTGATCTCGGTTTTTGCCATCGGCTTCGGCTTTCTGCTGAACTGGATTTTCGAGATTCTGGGAAAACCGGCACACCTGAATATTATGCATCACGAGCATACTGTTCCCTGGTATATGACGGCTTTGCTGATCCTGTTTTCCATTTTCCTGGCAGGCTCGCTTTTCCGTAAAATTTTTAAAAAAAAGACGATTAAATTCCAAGTAACGGAGGTCAAGATGAACGAACAGATGTTCTCTATCGAAGGCATGACCTGTAATCATTGCGTAATGAATGTGAAAAACGCCATCGAATCGGTGGAAAATGTAGAAAAAGTGGAAGTGTCACTTTCCCAAAAGAAAGCGAAAGTGACCGGTAATTTCGATCCCGCTCTGGTGAAAGAAGCTATCGAAAAAGCGGGATATAAAGTAGTATAGCCAAACCCATAAAATCATACGTATCTCCTGATCCTTCCGGGTTCTGCCGAATCCGGAAGGATTGCTTTTTTTTCTTTTTCATTGCCAATTTTATCTCGTAAATAGAATTCTACTTTCATAAAAGATCGGGAGAAAATGATGAAAAAATATGGTTTGGGAATTTTATTGCTTCTGCTTCTGGGATGCAGCTGGAACGATTCATTAAAGGTTCAACATAAAACCTATGACGAGTTGGTGAATTTGCTGGAATCGCCGGCAACGGATTCGCTGGCTATGACTGGATATACAGCCGAACTGCTCCAATATTATCCGCAATCGGAGAGGGTGTTTGCTTTGGCGAATGCCGAGTTTTATGAACGGATTTATCCGGTTTGGGAAAATGACTCGCTCAAAATCGACATCATTTACGATCTGATAAAAAAATACCCGCAAACCAACTGGCGCAGAACCATGTATCAATATCTGGCATATTCTTTGAATAACACCAAACGCTTTCCCGAACTGGTAAATGTTCTGGCAGATTACCGCACCGCTTTCCCGATGGATTATCTGCCATTTGCTTTAACAGCAAGATATTACAGCAAAAACGATTATCAACCGGATATCGCGGAAAAATTCGCTGAGAAATCGTTTCGGATTGCTCATCGCTATCCCAAATTGGAATACTTTCCGCCTATGGAATGGGATTTGGAACAACGTTATGCCACGGTGCAGACTGCCGGAATCTGGGCGGAATTGTTGCTGAAACATAATGAATTTCAGGAAGTAGCGGATTTGATGAATGAAGTGATAAAGCAGAATGATCTGGGAATGGATGATGAAAATACTCTGGGAAATTGTTACTATTTTCTGGCGCAGGCTTATCAGGAATTAAATCGGAATGAAGAGGCGATCGAGGCAGCTTTACAGGCGTTGATCGCCGGAGATTCGCGTAATTTTTATACTGCAAAAGCCGATTCGTTGCTTAAATCGATGGTCGCTTACATGGATTTGAACGGAGCGGAATTTGCCGATTACTGTCGCAAACGCAGCGGCTATCGGGATGTGACTTTTCATGATATTACGGAAGAAGCCGGGTTGAAACATATTCGTGCCGGCAGGGTTGCCTGGGCGGATTATAACCACGATGGATTTGTCGATCTGCTCGTCGATGGGCGCAGACTTTTTCGCAATGAGAATGGGAAAGAATTCGTCGAAGTTACGGCAGAAGCTTTTCCCGATACGATCCGTGGGAATGGCGGACTTTGGGGAGATTTTGATAACGATGGCGATTTGGATGTGATCACCAAAGATCCGGAAAGTATTTGGCTGAATCAGGAAGGTGTCTTCCGCAAATTTACGTCGGATCAGGCTTTGTCGGATAATCAAATTTCTACGGAAGGTGTAGGTATCGGCGATGTGAATAAAGATGGTTTTCTGGATATTTATTTAGCTAATTACGAAATCTGGAAGGATAATTCTTCATTGCCGGAAACGGATGTTCTATTGAAAGGAAATGGCGACGGTACTTTTTCGGATGTAACCGACCGCGCTGGTATGTATCCTGCCACTATGCCCAAAAGAGCCGGACGCGGGGTGAATATGGCAGATTTCGATAACGATGGCGACCTCGATATTTTCGTTTCCAATTATCGTTTGCAGCCGAATTTTCTCTGGGTGAACGATGGAACCGGTCATTTCGACGATCTGGCTTGGGAAAAAAATGTAGCCGGCTTCGAGATCGCTGGCTGGTGGGGACATACCATCGGCAGCGAATGGGGAGATCTGGATAACGACGGTGATCTCGATCTTTTCTGCGCCAATCTGGCGCATCCGCGCTACATCGATTTTTCCAATAGAAGTATGCTTTACCAGAATTCCGGTACACCGGACTGGACGTTTGCCGATATCCGTCGGGACGCCGGCATTTATTATGAAGAAACGCATTCCGAACCCTGTCTGGCAGATTTTGATAATGATGGCTGGCTCGATCTGTTTATCAACTGCATTTACGAAGGACGTCGTTCCTTCCTTTATATGAATAATCGGGACAACACTTTTCGCGAAGTTACTTTTTTAGCCGGAGTGCGCCATTATAACGGTTGGGGAAATGCTGCCGCCGATATCGATAACGATGGCGATCTCGATCTTGTGGCTGCCGGAGGTGATCTCCAGCTTTTCAGAAACGATACACCTCCCATCGCTAACTGGCTGGAAGTGAAGGTTATTGGCAACGATCACGCTGACGCCATCGGTACAAGACTGGAACTGAGCAATGCCGATATGGCATTGATTCGTGAAATTCAGGGTGGAAAAGGTACCACCGATCAACACGACCTGAAACAGCATTTCGGTTTAGGCATGAATCAACCGCCATTTAATCTGCTGGTAAAATTCCCGAACGGAGAAAAAAGACAACTCACCGTAACGGAAGTAAATAGGATCATCGAAGTGGTGCAGTAAAATGTGCATTTAACTAAGTGAAATTATAAAAAAACATGAGAGCATTATGAAAAAATTTGGTTTGTTTTTTATTTTGGCGATGTTGCTTTCCCCACTGTTTGGC
>DAISYT010000154.1:0-5681 GCA_036825175.1 Candidatus Cloacimonadota bacterium | reverse complement strand
CCCATTATTACCCCCGATAATAAAAATGCGGTTCTTACTGTCACAGTCGATATTACCGAGCGTAAAAAGAATGCCGAAATTCTGCAGGAAGAATACAAAAAGTTACGGATTTTAATGGAAGAAACCGTGGATGGTCTCGTTTCAGCTTTGGAAAAACGTGATCCGTACACTGCCGGTCATCAGAAACGGGTAGCGTCTTTAGCTAATGAAATTGCTCTGGAAATGAATCTGTCCAAAGATCAGACAAATGGTTTACGAATCGCTGCCATAGTGCACGACATAGGAAAAATATACGTACCTTCGGAAATCCTGAGCAAACCTGGCAAACTCTCTTCCGCAGAAATGAATCTGATCAGAACGCATCCGCATGCCGGCTATGAAATCCTCTGCAATATTCATTTTCCCTGGCCCGTGGCAGAAATTGTTTTGCAGCATCACGAAAGGTTGGATGGCAGCGGATATCCGAATAATCTCAAAGACGATGAAATCATTTTGGAAGCCAGAATTCTGAGTGTTGCCGATGTCGTGGAAGCCATCTCTTCCTACCGACCATATCGACCGGCTCTGGGCATGGAAAATGCCTTGGCGGAAATTACCCAGAACAGCGGCAAATTATACGATCCAAAAATTGTGGAAGCCTGTCTCAAAGTAATCAACGAGAAGAACTTCGTTTTTTAAAGAAGTGATGATGTTTGGTACGAATCCGGACTAGGAATTTGGTTTAGAAATACTTGACACCAAATCCCTCAATTTAGTCCTTACATCCAAAAGAATAAAGTGTGATAAAATAGAAAAATAGGAGGAACAAATGGTTCTGGAAAATTTATTATATACGGAAACCCATGAATGGGTGAAAGTGGATGGCGATGTTGCTACAGTCGGTATTACGGATTACGCTCAGCACGAATTGGGAGATATCGTTTATGTGGAATTCCCCGCTGTCGGCGAAGAAGTAACAAAAGGCGAAGCTTTCGGATCGATCGAAGCTGTGAAAGCCGTGGAAGATATTCTTTCTCCCGTTTCCGGTGAAGTCATCGAAGTGAACGAAGCTTTGGAAGATGCTTCTGAAAAGATTAACCAATCTCCTTTTGAAGAAGGCTGGATCATCAAAGTGCAAATTTCCGATCCGGAAGAACTGAACAGCTTACTCAAAGCTGACGCTTACAAAAAAATCATCGAAGGCTAAAATTTGTCGGCTTTTCAAAAAAGTAATTTTCTAATCGCTTTAATCTCGCCTTCGGGTGGCGGTAAGACGGCAATACTGAATGAAGTATTGAAACATAATTCCAATATTTCTTATTCGATTTCCTTTACGACCAGACCACCTCGATTCAATGAAACGAACGATGTCGATTATCATTTCATCTCGCAGGCAGAATTCGATGAAATCAAGGCTGAAAACGGGTTTCTGGAAAATGCCCGTGTGCATGATTTTTGCTACGGTACTTCGCGTCGTTTTGTGGAAGCGGAACTGGAAAAAGGGCATCATATCCTGATGGATATCGATGTGCGTGGTGCCTTGCAGATCATGGAAAAAAACATCGATCTGGTAACGATTTTCATCCTGCCACCTTCCCAAAATGAATTATTGAGAAGGTTGAAAGCCAGAAAAACCGAAACGGAATCTGTCCTCGAACGTCGCCTTAAAACCGCTGAAAACGAAATGCGTGAAATTCGTCACTTCGATTATCTGGTGATCAACGACAATTTGGAACAAGCCGTGGCTGAAGTCGAGCAAATCATTGCAGTAGAAGAAAATAAAGTGAAGAGATACAAAAACATTTATGAAACCTATTATGGGGGAAAATAATGGAAAATAAAATTGATAATTTCCTGGAAGAAAACAACATGACATACCTTTTTCTGCTTCTGGCGAATCTGGAAGTGGAAAGATTGAACAACCTGCCATACACCGTAAAAAAACAGATCAAAGGCAAATTAACCAATATCGCCCTGGAACATGTGGCAGAAAATATCGTTCCCGATTACGTGATGCTGGAGACCGAAGAAACAGAAGAAATCGGGGAATCGGACGAATAAACCGACGGAATGACCGGATTTTGAACGAAAAAGCTTATAAACAATATCTTGAATATTTGAAATTATCCGGTATTCAAGATATTTTTTTGCCAGATAAACCGGCAAAAAAAAATTCTGATGAACCACTTTCCACCAAACCGGAAACAACAGCAGAAACGATCCCGCAGAAAACAGCGACACAAATGCAAAATGCAACCGAAGTAAAAGATGCGGATGAAAAATTACGTCTTTTGGCTATAAAATATAGTTCCTGCCAGAAATGTCAGCTTTGGCAGGAACGTAATAAATTCTGTTATGGTAACGGTTCCGGCAAAGCCAAACTCATGTTGATCGGCGAAGGTCCGGGAGCGGATGAAGATCGAACCGGACGAGTTTTTGTGGGCAGAGCCGGGCAGCTTCTCACCAAGATGTTGCTGGCTATCAAGTTGCAGCGGGAGGAAGTTTACATCGGTAATATTGTAAAATGCCGACCGCCCAATAACCGCAACCCTTTGCCGGAAGAAGCGAGAGCCTGTTTGCCGTATCTGGAAGAACAGATCGAAATTATCCAGCCAAAACTGTTGTTGCTGCTGGGTAAGGTGGCTGCTTCCGAACTGCTCGGTAGCGAAGGAACCATGACGCAATATCGTTCTCAGACCTATTTGTACAAAGGAATTAAAACGTACGTCACCTTCCATCCTTCGGCTTTGTTGCGTAATCCGAACTGGAAAAGAGATGCCTGGATCGACCTGCAAAAGCTGCAAAAAGATTATGAGAATTTGTAACTTCCGCAGGTAAAAAAAAGAAAAAAGCGACTACCAGATGAAAAATTCCCCGAGGCTTGCCTTGGGAAAAGTATGTTTCAGAAAAAAATGTTTATTTGTTGCAGAAAATCAGCAACCCGAAAAAATGATTTTTGGAAATTTTATAAAGAGTAGGTAAAAAATGGCAGATCGGGTAGAGAGACAACTTCCCAACGATATAAACGCAGAAGCAGCGGTTCTTTCTGCTATGATGATGGATAATTTCGTGGTGGCAAAAGCCATTGAAAATCTGGAACCGGACAACTTCTACCGCAAAGCTCACGAAATTATTTTCCGTAATATAGTCGAACTTTTTGAAGCCAATATCGAGGTCGATATCATCACGCTGATCGATCGGCTGAGAACTAATTCCGAACTGGAAAAAGTGGGCGGAGAGTCGTTCATCAACGAGCTTTCCGATGTGGTGTTAAGTGGCGCCAATGCGGAATATCATATCAATATTGTTTTGGAAAAGGCGTTGTTACGTCAGTTGATAACCGCATCCAATCGTATTATCGAATCTTGCTACAATTCGGATGATTTAGTGGAAGATATTGTCGATTCGGCAGAACAGGCGATTTTTAAAATTGCCGAAAGACCTAATCGTAAAGCCTTCCAGAGCATCGCCAAGATTATTCCCAAAACCATTCAAAATATCGAAGAAACCGCCACTACCAAAAAGAATTTACACGGCGTTCCTTCCGGATTCACAGACCTCGATCGCAAAATCGGCGGATTCCGTCCCGGGCAGTTGATCGTACTGGCTGCTCGTCCTGCCATGGGGAAGACCTCGTTAGCTTTGAACATCGCTTCCAATGCGGCTGTTCGTTATGAGAAGCGGGTGGGCATTTTTACCATGGAGATGGAAGCGGAAGAATTGCTGATGCGAATATTAAGTTCTGCGTCCGAAGTGGAAATGGAAAACATGCTGAAAGGTGTCGGCATGAATGAAAAAAAACTGTTACGTATCGCCGGAGCTGCCGAAGTTTTAGCTGAAAAACATATTTACATCGATGACAACGGCTCGAACACCATTCTCGATATTCGTGCCAAAACCCGCCGTCTTCAGGCTGAAATCAAGGGACTCGATATGATCATCATCGATTATATGCAGCTGATGTCAGTGAAGCGTAACCGCGAAAATCGCCAGCAGGAAATTTCTGAAATTTCCCGAAATCTCAAGGTTCTGGCCAAAGAAATAAACATTCCCATTATAGCACTCTCACAGTTAAACCGCGGAGTAGAAAGCCGTGATGACAAACGTCCCAAGCTTTCCGACCTGCGAGAATCGGGCGCTATCGAGCAGGATGCCGACCTTGTGATGTTCATTTATCGTGATGAAGTTTACAACGAAGATACCACAGAAAAACCGGGTATCGCTGAGATTATCATCGGGAAAAACCGACACGGTTCCATCGGAACGGTGGAATTGAGATTCGATGCAGCATTTACCGCTTTTCGCGATATAAATCAATATGATTAAAAATATCATCCGTCTTTTCGGAGAGTATATAAGCTTTTTGGCGGCAGTATTTCTGCATCTTCCCAAAATAAAAAAAAGACTGCAGGAAATCGCCATCCAGATGAAACGCACCGGCTTCGATTCGTTGCTACTCATTTCCATCACTTCTGCCTTTACCGGCTTGGTAACTTCCGTACAGGCATCCTATCAAACCAGCGGTTACATTCCGGAAAACCTGATCGGTGTGCTGGTGGGAAAATCCACGATGATCGAGCTGGCACCGGTACTCACAGGTCTGGTGCTGGCAGGAAAAGTGGGCGCTTCCATCGCCGCGGAAATCGGTACGATGAAAGTGAGTGAACAGCTGGAAGCTTTGGAAACCATGGCGATCGATCCCATCGATTATATTTATATGCCACGCATTGTCGCCGGAATTATCATGGTGCCGATCCTCACGGTGTTTGCCAATTTCGTGGGAATTTTCTCTGCCTTTTTCCTGTCGGTTGGGAAGTATCAGATCAATGCTTACAGCTTTTTTTCCAATATGCGGGATTTTTTCCTGCCCTCGGATCTCTGGGGTGGCTTGGTCAAAGCCGTTCTTTTCGGCTTGATCATTACCAGTATCGGCTGTTTTGCCGGCAGTAAAGCCTCCGGCGGAGCAGAAGGAGTGGGAAAAGCCGCCACGCTTACCGTTGTTTATTCCTCCATTTTTATCCTGATCACTGATTTCCTGGTCGCTTCCATTTTATTTGGAAATATGAGATGAAAAATATATTTATTCTCACCTTATTGCTTACCATTTTGTTAGGTTGTCAGTGCCGCACGGAATCCGTTCCCGATTTCCATGCCGATACGCTGCGTGTTTATGCCACAGAAGTTTTTTTGAATGATGATTTTTACGACGAAGTTTTTCCGATTTTCCAAAATATCTTTCATTGCCATGTACAAACCACAGTTTTCCAGGACGGTTTTGCTTTGCTCGATACCATTCGACAGAACGACAGTCTGGATATCGATATCGTTTTTGGATTCGATAACGTAATCCTGAATGAAATCCGGGGAGATTCGCTGTTCATTCCATACGAAGCACAGAATCTGAGGTTTGTGAAAAAAGACTGGCAGATCGATCCCACCTTCCAAATGACACCGGTAAGTCATACTCAGATCGGGTTCATATACGACAGCTACAGCATCGGGAATGCGCCTTCCACCTTTGGCGAAATGCAGGATGGTATTTTGAAGGACAAGATCATTATCATAAATCCGAATACTTCCAGTCTGGGCAGAGCGATGCTTATCTGGTCGGTGGCAGCTTTCGGTGAGAACGGCTACAGTCATTTTTGGCGCAGTGTGAAGGCGAATATTTATAAAATCACAGATAATTATGATGATGCCTA
>DAISYT010000153.1:0-5689 GCA_036825175.1 Candidatus Cloacimonadota bacterium | reverse complement strand
CCCGACTTTTAATACAACATAAAAATCCGTATTTTTATAAATGGCAAGACGCAGATTCCGTGAAATTGCTCGATCCGAGAGATAATCCCCACAGCGAAGTAAACCGGGTTACCGTTCCACCGACGGTTTTACAATTATTTGCACCGTTATCACTTCTAAAATATTCTACCATCAGACAGCTCTGGTTGATTCTGCAATGGATCATGTTTCTTGCTGCCATCATGATTTTTTCCGGTTCTGTTCAAAACAAGACCACCAAACGTCTGATTTGGATTTGCAGTCTGTTTTTTATCGGTACCTCTTTTTTCTGGAGATTACATGTGGAAAGAGGTCAAATATACATTTTTTACGTTTTTTTATTCGGTCTGTTCTATTGGTTTTTTGCCAAAAAATCGGATATGATTGCCGGCATTTTATTGGGATTGCTCATTGCCTTGCGTCCGACTTTTATAATTGTGATAATTCCCTTATTGCTCTTAAAAAAATGGAAATTATCGATTTTCTCAGTTATAGGAATTTGCCTTACGATTTGCTTGAGCATACTCATTTCCGGTTGGGATGTATGGGCTAATTATTTAACAGCTATGGACATACATGGTCAAAATCATCTGCTTACGGTACCGTCTCCGACTTCATTCTATCCCTACACGAATATCGAGGGAATCGGGAATTTATATTCGTTGGCAAACATACCGATTTACGATACTTCCATTCAATACTTGATGAATTCGCTGGGAGTTCCTCTCGGAAGCGGTGCGTTAAAAATTTCCTTACTTGTTTTTACTGCCATTATGAGTTTTTTCATATTGAAATTTAGAGCCAAAATTAACGATGTCGATTTGATGATTATTTCTTCTCTCCTTGTTTATCTCGTCGAATTTTTCATCCCGGCTGCCAGGTTTTCTTATAATA
The DNA here is from genome assembly GCA_036825175.1 of Candidatus Cloacimonadota bacterium. Taxonomy (GTDB): domain Bacteria; phylum Cloacimonadota; class Cloacimonadia; order Cloacimonadales; family TCS61; genus B137-G9. The sequence continues at coordinate 4,777 of DAISYT010000153.1, read as the reverse complement.
ACGTCATAGTTTTGGTACCGCTTTGTTTGTTTATTATAAAATCCGCAAAAATATTGGAATAAAAGATATGACCACTGAAAAATATTTAAAATACTTCCTGCTCATTTTGCTGATTTATTCCATTTTCATTGCATTTATGGGAATCGCTAACGATACTTTTTACACGATCAAATACGGCGGTATCGATCTGCGGAACCGCGTGGTGGGAGTGCGCAATCTGCTGGCAGAGAACGATCCGTATTACACAAAATGGACAAATGAAACTCCCGATTATTTTCTGGATGGCAGGGATTATTTTGCCGGGCTGCCGGTGAGTCGCTGCACGGTGACGCCGTCACTTCTGCTGATGCACGCTCCGTTTGCAGCAATTTTCTATAAAACGCAGCAATACATCTGGTTTGCTTTACAGGAATCGATGTTATTATTGTGCATATTTTTATTGGCAAAAGCTGCCGGTGACAAATGCAAACTAGTTCTGATCATTGGCTTTATGTTCTTTGCTGGAAGCTACTTCTGGCGATTTCACGTGGCAAACGGACAAATTTACATTCTGTTCGTATTTATGATTTTGCTGGCTTACCTGGCTGCTTCCGGCAAAGGCAAATATTCCGAATTGCTGGCTGGATTGATCCTGGGAATCACCGCCACCTGGCGACCTCCGCTTCTGCTGTTTGCCCTTCCTTTTCTGGTTTTTCGTAAATGGAAACTGCTGGGGGGAGGAATTGCCGGAGTTCTGGTCGGAGTTGCCGGTTCTTTGCTGCTGGCGGATTTCACTACCTGGCGTAACTACTTTTCTGCTATGAAGATAATCGGTTTATTTCACATCGGATTGATCGAGTTCAAATTGGATATTCACGATCATTTTAATAACACGGAAGGAATGCGAAATACCTTTTTTTCGGCGGACGTTCCGGGAACAGATACCTCCATTCAGGGAATGGTTTATAAATTTTTTAAATACGGGATCGACTCGCAGATTCTTTGGCTGGGATTGATCATTGTTTTGCTGATTCTGGGACTTTCTTTGTGGCGAAAACGCCAATCCGATCCACCGATGGCGCTAATATTTTATCAGGGAACTCTGTTGGTTTTGCTCAGTGAATTCTTTTTGCCGGCAGCGCGGCTTTCCTACAGTAATGTGATCTGGTTATTCCTGCTGGGTATGATCATCATTATGGCAAAAGATGGGAAAAAGCTGCTGAATTTTGCCTTGATTTTTCTGCTGATCGCCTTTGCCGCCAACTATTTATACAATTTGTATCCTAAAAGCATCATGATCGCAGATTACTGCATGTTGGTTTACTTCCTCTGGATGTGGTTCGATTGCTGGAAATGGCTGCCAAACAGGCAAAACGGCAACTAAATTTACTTTGAATAAAATAACGGAATTCATGCTTATTCCTGTTTAAAATCGATCAAGTTATCTGTTTCTTCCGCATAATTTTTCGGGATGGATTTATTGGTTTTTGCCCCGAGTTCTCTTAATTTTTCCACTTTACGCACCAGGTTGTCTTTACCGGTGGAAAGTTTCTTTTTGGCTTCATCATAAGCCGATTCGGCTTTCTTCAAACCTTTATCTATTTCTTCCAGACTATCTAAGAAGCTCACGAATTTATCGTACAAAGCTCCGCTTTGACGGGCAATTTCTTTAGCATTCACCGTTTGATTCTCCTGCTGCCAGATAAAAGCGATGGTGCGTAAAGTTGCCATTAAAGTGGTGGGGCTCACGATCACAATCTGTTTGTTGTAAGCGTATTGATAAACCGTGCTGTCCTGTTGCATCACAACGGTAAACACACCTTCGATGGGAATGAACAACATCACAAAATCGGGAGTGTTCAGACCTTTCAAATTCTGATAATGCTTTTTGTGAAGTTCGTCGATGTGCGCTTTCATCGACATGTTCAGTGCTCGCAAATAACCCTGAGTCTGCTCTTCGGTGGTAGCACTCACCAGGCGTTCATAATTGACCAGCGACACTTTGGAATCGACGATAATGTGCTTGTTTTCCGGTAATTTAATGATCACGTCAGGTTGTAAACGATGTCCGGTATCATCGGTCATACTTACCTGCGTGTCGTATTCGATGCCTTTGCGCAAACCGGATTCTTCCAGTAGTCGTTCCAGTATCACTTCGCCCCAGTTTCCCTGAATTTTCACTTCGCCCTTCAGGGCTTTGGTCAGGTTGTTGGCATCGTCGCTGATCTGTTTATTCAGGTCTTTCAGGCTTCTTATTTGTTCCACAAGAGTGGCGTGGCTGATCCGGTTTTTCTCGTCGGTTTGCGTGACCTTGCTTTCAAAATCTTTGATCTTTTCTTTGAGCGGATTCAGCAGTTCATCCAGGTTGGAACGGTTTTGTTCCGTGAATTTCTGCGTTTTTTCTTCCAGAATTTCATTCGCCAGATTTTTGAAAGCATCGCTGAACTTCGCTTGCGTATCGGCAATTTCCTGCTTCTGATTTTCCAGCTTTTCCAATAAATTCTTATTCACGGTTTCCAGCCTGGAAAGCTCCGTCAGATGATTCGTTTTTTCTTCTCTCAATGTGGAAATCTCGTCGGTTTTGTTATTGATGTCTTTATTTAAAAGCTCATTCTGAGCGGATAAACGCGATTTTTCTTCGGTAAGAGATTTGATTTCGTCAGCGGAATTGTTTTCTTCTGTCCCTGTTTTCTTTCCACGCAGAAAAAAGCCGATGATAACGGCTCCGATCAAAATAGCAGCGGCAATGATAACTGCATTCATTTTTGGCACCTCACTTTTTACGCCGGTAAGTTAGTAAAAAACTAACTTACCGGTCTTTTAAATTCTTCAAAACAATCTATGATTTACGTTTTGAGATTTGGCAGAATGTAAGATTTATTCTCATCTTTTCCAAGTTACCAAATCTGCCACAGGCAGACGAGTCTTCGATCATAAATCTGAAATCATTTCTTAAAATTAACATATAATTTTTCATATTTTTACTTCTTCTCAATAACGATTTTTTTAATTATATCTTTAAAAAAAGCAGAACTCCAAATTTCTATTATCTCCGGATTCTTTATGAAGTTTTTTACATCATCCGCTGCATTTTTAAAATCTACAGAATCGATTTTTTCATTCAATAATTCTAATAAATATCCACGAGCAAGAACATCGCTCTCAGCCAAATGCCCGGATTGTTTCATGCGGATTTCCAGATGAGTTAGATTTAGCGGTACGTTTTTGCCGATAAACCAAACCAGATCGTACCAATCTCTGCCCTTTACTCTGAATTGCCATTTCCTGCAAAGAATGGCATGAAGCTTTCCGGCAAATAAACTCGGTAAAGTGTATGTATTAATGAAGAATGGTATCGGTTGTAACAAGTATTTCGCTTCCGTATCGAATCCACCGGGCGGATTTTTATCGACTTCAAATTTCACTTTGATGATTTTCTCTTTGTGAATTTTGTTTCTCAAAGCTCCCGGAACATCGATCAAAATGAAGTTTTGGAACGTTCCTGCTTTAATAAAGGCAGAATCGATTTGGGATTGAACAGACTTGGAAATGGGAAGCACTTCGGCTTTCAGTCCGAATCCGGAAAGCTCATCTTGAATCGCTTTGTGATATTTGCTTAGATCGAGATTGTTATCGGGAGTGAGCAGAGAAAAATCGAGGTCTTCGGAAAAGCGATCCAATCCGTATAAAATTCGTAAAGCCGATCCGCCGTAAAAAGCTGCTTTTTCATAAAATTTTGCCCGCCATAATCCTAATAAAGAAATTTCCTGCACAATCTCTTTTAAAGCATTTTCATAGTCGTCGATGCTGTTGCAGTTATATCTTTTCAACATCGAATTTAAGGCGTCATTCATCGAGCTCCTCCCAAAAACTGTAAAACAATTGTACATTTCCTCCATACATTTTCCCCAGTTTTTTTAAGCGTTGTGCATGAAGGTTTATTAATCTGTTTCTATCGAACCTCATGTCATGGAAAAGGAAAAAATCGAGTTCTTCCAAGTTGTTTAAACAATGCGAAAAATGTAAAAAGTCAGCAATGGCTTTTTCCGGAGAGGCGATTAATATAAAATGATGTTCATCCAATTGCTGTTGAGTTAATCCGAACGAAAATAATGCCGGTCGGATAAATTTGTAGGTGAAAAGACCGACGGGTGTTTGAAATTGCTTATTCCTTTTATTGGTGATACTGGTAATAGTTTCGGTTTTTTCAGGAATAAAACCATAAAAAGAAAGCGCATATTCTAAGGAAATGTAGGACGGACCGTAGATCAAATTTGCTAAAGTCTCTTTGGAATAAGGATGAGCGGCGAGCTGCTCACCCAAAATGTATAATCCTTTCTTGATGCGGACAATGGCATTTCTTTTTAATAGATCATTGATTTTTACACGAGGATTTTTATATTCCTTCAAGGCATCCTTTAGCATCACATAATCAAATTCTTCAATGGGGATTTTTTTCTCGATCTCTACTAACATCTCACCTCCAGTATGTTAGCAAAAAACTAACTTACTGGTTTTGTGTCAAATACATTTTCACGACGATCTATGATTTCTTTACTTCTAAAATCGGAAATCTTCAATCATAAATCTAAAATCATTTCTAAGATTGATTCTTATCTTCTCAAAGTCACCAAATCCGCCACAGGCGGACGAGTCTTCAAGTCTCACTTCTCACCACTCATCTCTCACTTCTCACCTCTCACTTCTCACTTCTCACCTCTCACTTCTCACTTCTCACTTCTCACCTCTCACCCCATTTCTCCCGGAGGATGATTTTATCCATCTCGACCCGATTTCT
>DAISYT010000152.1:0-5699 GCA_036825175.1 Candidatus Cloacimonadota bacterium | reverse complement strand
TGCTTGCTAAGCGGGGATTCGGCGGAAACTTTATTGGAGCATTAATTGGAGCGATAACACCTTTTTGTGCTTGTTCAACTATACCGATGACACTTGGCTTTCTTAATATGGGCGCTCCTTTTGGTGCAGTGATGTCATTTGTGATTGCTTCTCCTATTTTGAATCCTGTTATTATTGGTATGATTGCCACTTTAGGTGGAGTTGAAGCGAGTCTGTTGTATTTTATCGTCGTTTTTTTTGCAGCGATAATTTTTGGCATCATTCTTGAAAAAACCGGTGGAGCGCAGTTTGTGAAATCAGTTCGTATCAAAAAAAATAACCAGCACACAATTTCTGCTCAACCGACTCATTTTTCCGGAAAACTAAAAGCAGCATTCATCACAGCATGGTCAGATTTCAGGGCTATTTTATTATATCTCATTATCGGTGTGGGGATAGGGGCGATCATTTATGGTTATATTCCGCAGGAATTCATTACCAGAATTGCCGGGAATAACAATCCTGTAGCGATTCCGATCGCGGCTCTGGTCGGGATTCCACTTTATATACGAGCCGAAACAGCTATCCCGATTGGATTGGCACTTACGCAGAAAGGTATGAGTTTAGGGGCAGTGATTGCTTTAATTATTGGCGGTGCCGGCATGGCTATTCCGGAAATGACCATGTTAGCGAGCATTTTCAAAAAACGATTGGTTCTGGCGATTGTTTTGGTTATTTTTCTAACGGCAATCATTACCGGTTTGGTTTTCAATTATTTCATCTAAAAAATAAGGAAGAAAAAAATGGAAAAAGAAAAAGAAAGCTTCGTGTCAAAATTGTTTGGAAGAAAATCTTGTAATTGCGGTTTACAAATAGAAGAGATCGACGAGAAAGAACAGGATGCAGATGAAAAGATTTGTTCTTGCGAAGAAAAAGAATTGCCGACCAGTTCGTGTAAAGAGTCTTCCAAAAAAGAATGCTGCTGCGGAAATGAAGAAGTAAAACTCGTTTACGCCTGTTCCGGCAGAGCGGATGTAGGAGCTCTATCAGATGGAATCGCCAGGAAACTGGCAAAAGAAGGTTATGCCAAAATGAGTTGTTTAGCCGGCGTGGGAGCGGATATTTCCGGTTTCATTGTTTCTGCTCAAAATGCAGAATGTAACATAACCATCGATGGTTGTCCTTTACGATGTGCTGCCAAAACCTTGGAAAACAGAGGTGTTAAGCCGATAGCTTTTATTCTCACCGAACTTGGTTTTGTAAAAGGAAGTACGGCAGTAAATGAGAGAACTATCGATGATGCGATTTCCATTTTGAAGAGAGAATTGAAATTAATCCGTTCTGAAACTCAATCAAATTCCGATACAAAGTGTTGCTAAAATAGGAGTTAGCATTCATGAAAAAAATCAGCAAATTAATTATAATAGTTGCTGTCCTCATAATTCTGGTGGCAATTGTTTTGGTAATCAAAAACAAGAGTGTCTCTGCGGAAACTCCTCAGGACGGAGAGATTTGTGATACACTTATAACCGTTACGGATGATTATGCTCAAAATCTCATATACGAAACAATAACAGAAAATTCACAGCAACAAACAGAGCAGAAATCAGAAGTGAATAATGCAGCAAAATCGAATAAAAATACTCCCTCGGCAGCCAAAGCAGAAGGTGACGTTCTGGCAATTGTGGAAGGTGAAAAGATCACGGAGAAAGAACTGGAAAACGAATTCAGCAACCTTTCGCCTAAATACCAGGATATGTTCAGGAATGACAAAGAACTTTATCTGGAGCAACTCATCATCAAAAAGCTTCTGGTACAAAAAGCTATCGGGAAAGGTTACATTACGAACGATGATACGAGCCAATCTCAACAAGAAAATGGAATTCAGCAGCTTTTAGCGGAAATTGGAAACGACATTAGCATTCCTGATGCGGAATTAGAGAATTTCTATCAGGAAAATAAAGATCAAATGCAAGGTGCATCTTTCGATCAAATGAAAGATGATATTCGAAATTATCTAATACAACAAAAAAAGAATGAAATGACCGAGCAATATATCGATACAATTAGAAATGAAGCTAACATTGTATTAAATGAAGAATGGATTGCCAAACAGCTCGCATTAAAGCCTAAAAATCCCTTAACTGATGCCTTGCAAAATGGACTTCCCACCGTACTTGATTTGGGTTCAGATACCTGCATTCCCTGCCAGATGATGATGCCGATATTTGATGAGTTGGAAAAAGAACTGGCAGGAAAAGTCAATGTGATTTTGCTCCAGATTGCCGATTATCGTAATTTGGCAAATAAATATGAAGTCAGAGTGATTCCTACGCAAATATTCTTTGATCGGAGCGGTGCACAATACTGGCGACATGAAGGTTTCCTGTCGAAAGAAGATATTATCGAAAAGCTGAAAGAAATGGGAGCACGCTTATGATCGAATCAATTTTTATTTGGGCATCTCAGGCAATGGAAGGTTCGCTGTTCGTCTCTCTGGGAGCTGCTTTGCTTTGGGGAATCCTGAGTATTTTGCTCAGTCCCTGCCATCTTTCCAGTATTCCTCTTATCATCGGTTTTATCAATGATCAGGGCAGAATTACCACGAAAAGGGCATTTTCACTTTCTCTTCTGTTTTCGGTAGGAATTCTTCTCACGATCGGCTTGGTAGGCATTATCACAGCTTTGCTGGGACGGATGATGGGAGACATCGGCAAATACGGAACATACTTGGTTGCTCTCATTTTTTTCTTAGTGGGAATGCATCTTTTGGGATTGATCCGATTACCTTTTTTCGATAAAGCCGGGCAGCCTGCCTTCCGGAAAAAAGGTTTATTTGCTTCGTTTATTTTGGGATTGGTTTTCGGATTGGCGTTAGGTCCGTGTACCTTTGCTTTCATGGCGCCGGTCTTAACCGTAGCGTTCAACGTGGCTGCCACTCAGTTTTTTCTGGCAGTTTTACTGATATTATTTTATGGAGCGGGACACTGCTCGGTAATCGTCTTAGCCGGAACTTTCACAGAACTGGTGCAGCGTTATCTGAATTGGAATGAAAGATCACGAGGTGCCACGATCATCAAAAAGGTGTGTGGAGTGCTGGTTATTTTAGGTGGAATTTATATGATATGGAAATAAAAAACAGGAGGAAAACATGATAATCAAAATATTGGGAACAGGTTGTGCCAAGTGCAAAATGCTGGAAGAGAATGCCCGAAAAGCAATCGAGCAATTGCCGGATGTAACGGTGGAAAAAGTTACCGATCTGAATAAAATTATCGATTACGGTGTCATGATGACCCCGGCTTTGGTGATCGACGAAGAGGTCGTTTCGGTGGGGAAGGTATTGTCACCTGAAAAAATCAGAGATTTGATGGCAGACAAGGCATAATTTCTCATGACGAAGGTCTTGTTTTTGTGCACGGGAAATTCCTGTCGCAGTCAAATGGCGGAAGGTTTTGGGAAGCATCGTGCCGGCTTGGAAGTTCATTCTGCCGGAACGAAACCGGCACAAGCTGTCGATCCTCATGCCATTCTGGTGATGCATGAAATCGGGATCGATATTTCCGATCAAAAACCGAAAGCAGTAACTGAATTCCTGGCGCAGGAATTCGATTATGTGATTACGGTTTGCGATGGTGCCCAAGAGACTTGCCCGGTTTTTACAGGGAAAGTAAAGCATCGACTGCATCTCGGTTTTGCCGATCCGCAGGGAAAACCGGTGGCTTTTTTCCGGCAAATAAGAGATGAAATCAAAGAAAAAACCGAAAAGATATTCGAGGATTTAAATGAAATTTGAATGGAAACAAATAGTTGGAAAAGCCTCTCTGATCGTGCTTCTCCTGTTTTTAGCGATGAATTGTTTTGCCCAGGAAGCCGTTGCTGATTCCACACAAAAGAAACCGAAAATCACCTTTTTAGAATTGGGTTCAACTACCTGTATTCCCTGCAAGCAGATGGAGCCTGTGCTGGAAGCGATTCGCTCAAATTACGGAGATCAGATCGAGGTGATATTTTACGACGTGAAACTGCATCGTGACGTTGCTACGCAGTACAATATCAGGATGATCCCGACTCAGGTTTTTTTGGATGAGGAAGGCAACGAACTATTTCGGCATGTGGGTTTTTATTCTGAACAGCAAATCGATGAATTCCTGCAAAAACAGGGCTTGACGAAAAGAACCGAACCGCAGAATTGAGGGAAAGAACGCTTATCGCCATAAGGTAATTCAGCCACAGAGCGGAGATAATCTGTAGCCTGTTGCGGTAGCTGCCGGGAAAAACGAACATGAATAAATAGCGCTGTAGGTGCGGCAGCATGTAGCTTTTTTTCATATGTTCAGGAGTGAACGTAACACGAAAATTTAGCTTACCCACAAATCGGTAAACTCGAATTTGTCTCCGTCGAATAGTCCTTTGTCGCTCATTTTCAATTGCGGGATCACCAGCAATGCCAGAAAGGAAAGCGTCATAAACGGCGATTTTAAGGGCGATCCCATCGTTTTGACTTTTTCTTCCAAAACAGCGTATCGGGCAGCCACTTCTTCACAACTTTTATCGCTCATAATGCCGGCGATAGGAAGAGGTAGAATTTCCTCTGAATCAGCATCTACCGCACAAATGCCACCTTTATTTTGAATGATCTGATTCACGGCTTTCGCCATCACAGTGTCATCCGTTCCCACCACGACGATATTGTGGGAATCATGTGCCACCGAGGAAGCGATTGCACCCTTTTTCAAACCAAAACCGGAAACAAATCCCACAGCAGGAGCGGCATTTTGATAACGGTTTACCACCGCAATTTTTAAAAGATCACGACTGGGATCGGCAACAGCAAAACCATCTTTTACGGGAGGTTCTGCAATAATCATTTTGGTGAGAACCAGTCCGTCCAAAGCCTCGACCACACGCACCTTTCCGGCTTGAGCAGGAATGCAAAAGTCCATTGCGTGCTTCAAATTCGTATGGAAAGAATTTTGGATGGAATCGATGTTCGGTGCTTTACCGATGGAAGTAACAGGTTTACCTTCGATGTAAGTTTCCAAAATGTGTAAATCGGTCAGATTCTCCACGACCAGAAAATCTGCCGAATCGCCTGTTTGTAGCAATCCAACGTTAAGATTGTAATGTTTTATCGGATTCAAACTCGCCATTTGCAGTACCTGAAAAATATCCAAACCGGATTGCAAAGCGTGTTTCACATGCCAATCGATATGACGTTGCTGCAAATCCTGTGGATGCAGATCATCACAGCAGAACATGCAATTTTGGTAATGTTCTTTGGCGATGGAGATCAATTCATTGAAATTCTTGCTGGCAGAACCTTCCCGTATGATGATCTCGATGCCTGTCGCCAGCTTTTCCAAAGCTTCTTCTTTTGTCGTACATTCGTGTTCCGTACCGATGCCGTGAGCAGCGTATTTTTGCAGGTTTTCACCACTCAATCCGGGAGCATGTCCGTCGATGGGTTTATGATATTTCTTAGCTAAAGCTAATTTCTGCAAGACAATTTCATCCAGATAAATCACGCCCGGATAGTTCATCATTTCACCCAGATGCGTGATTTCTGTCATTTTTAGCAGCTCTTCGATTTTGTCCGCACCGAGTGTCGCTCCGCTGGTCTCGAAAACTGTGGCAGGAACGCAGGAAGGCGCACCGAAAAAGAATTTTAACGGAGATTTTCTGCCGTCTTCGATCATGAATTTTACACCTTCCATTCC
>DAISYT010000151.1:0-5719 GCA_036825175.1 Candidatus Cloacimonadota bacterium | reverse complement strand
GGTTAAGGTTACTTCTATTCCGTGCTTTTTCAAATGAGAGCAGACGAATGCTGCCAATTCCGTCACACTCATTTCTTTGATCGATTTCATATCTCTTTTCCCTTCTTTCTGGGACGTCTCCGATTATTTTGCAAAAGATCACGCAAATCATCAGGATAAAAATTGAGTGCTTTTTCTAAAAGAAGGTTTAATTCGTTAATGAAAGAATAGCGCGGATTTAGCTGATAAAGCCTCGTTCTGCCTTTTTGTTCACTAACCAGGATATTGCTGCTTTCCAGGTTATTTAGTTGGTTCAGAATTGGAGTTACGGGAACATCGAAGAATACGGCGATTTCTTTGGCGTAACCATTTTTCCTGCAAAATAAAAAAATCAGCACCCTCTCTTTATTGATCGATCCTAACAGGTTTTCCAGCATAATACCTCTTTTTAGTTCTAAAAAACTAACAATTAGTTTTTATTATCCAATTATTGGTGTTAATAAATTTTACTAATTATTATTGTAAAGATTTAATTTTTAGATAGTTATAATTAATTCGATCTTTTGTTAAAACCGTTTCTATATTTTGTCTCTAAATTAGCGCAAATTCGTGAAAATTCGTGGTTAACATTTTATTAATTTACAAAAATTTCGGATTGGAATTTCTCGTCAGAAGTTGAGGTGAAAATGATAAAGGGAATGATTTGTGATATCAAACGCTTTGCCGTGCACGACGGTCCCGGCATCCGCACCACTGTTTTCTTGAAAGGATGTCCGCTGCATTGCCGCTGGTGTCACAATCCCGAAAGCATCGATCCCAAGCAGCAAACGATTACTAAAAAAATCTCATTGGATGGTAAATTTTTTAACCAACCGGAAATCATCGGCAAAGAAATGTCGGTTCGGGAAGTCATGACAGAAATTCTGAAAGATAGAATTTTCTTCGGGCAATCCGGTGGCGGTGTTACTTTTTCCGGCGGTGAACCGCTTTTGCAGTCCGCTTTTTTGAAGGAAATCATGTCCGAATGCAAAAAGGAAAATCTGCATGTTACGCTGGACACCTGCGGATTCGCAGTTCAAAAAAATTTGGAATCGATTTTGGATTTTATCGACCTTTTTCTTTTCGATTTAAAAATCGTAGATGAAGAAAAACATCAAGAATTTACGGGCGTATCCAACCACCCGATCCTGCAAAACCTGGAATTCCTAATTTCCCGAAAACAGAACGTCATCATCCGCCTTCCCATCATTCCGCAAATAAATGACGAAAACATCGATGAAATTTCGGATCTGCTAAAAAAATACCCGGAAATCCGGGAAATCAATCTGCTGCCTTATCACGACATCGCAGCCGAAAAATATCACCGGTTGGGAATGCAATATCACAAATTTTCCCAGCCTTCCGCACAAAAAATGAACGAGATCAACCGGCATTTTACACATGCCGGTTTCGATGTAAAAATTGGTGGATAAATGAAAACACACCCCGTCTTTCCGATAATCGGAAATCCACCCCTTTCAAGAGGGGATTCTGCCAGCTTTTTAAATGACATTTCTTTAAGAAACGTCATCATTTCTTCTTGCTATTCTAAAATCCCCTCTCGAGATTTATAAGCCGTTGGCTTAGGGGTACGGTCATCCACGGGCTGATAAACTTTAGCCGGGAGGTGTGTTATTTCTCCCTGCTATTCTAAGTTTTCCTTTTGCTAAAAGGAAACTGCAAAGGATTCAACAATGACCGAACGAATCAAAAAATTGCGCCAAGCCAGCCTGGAAGCCGTGAACAAAATCTCGGTGGAAAGAGCCATGCTGGTAACGGAATTCTACAAAATAATTCTGGCAGAAAATCTGCCTGTGCCGGTGCAGCGAGCCAGATGCTTTCAATATCTTCTTAAACACAAACAAATCTGTATCGATGACGGCGAACTGATCGTGGGAGAGCGCGGTCCGACGCCCAAAGCCACGCCCACTTATCCCGAAATCTGTCTGCATTCCATCCGCGATTTGCAGATTCTGGATTCCCGACCTAAAGTTGCTTTCCGGGTTGATGAGGAAGTTTTTCAGGATTACAAAAAGATCGTGATCCCTTTTTGGAAAGGCAAAACGCAGCGGGATAAAATCTTTGCTGCCATGGATGAAAACTGGCTGGAAAGCTACAAAGCAGGTGTTTTCACCGAATTTCAGGAACAACGCGCACCCGGTCACACCGTATTGGGAAACAAAATTTACCGTCTGGGAATGCAGGACATTATTGCACAAATCGAAGAAGTAAAGAAACAGACATCTGATCCTGCCAAATCGGCAGAACTGGCAGCGATGGAAATTGCAGCTTCGGCGCTCATCATGTACGCTCACCGCCATGCTGTCGAGCTTTCCCAACTGGCAGAAAATGAATCCGACGAGAAACGAAAAAGCGAACTGCTGGAATTAGCTCGCATCTGCCAAAAAGTTCCTGCCGAAAAACCCACAACTTTCCACGAATCACTGCAATATTACTGGTTTGTGCATCTGGGCGTGATCACCGAACTCAATCCCTGGGATTCATTCAATCCCGGTAGGTTGGATCAGCATCTTTACCCGTTTTATGAGAAGGAAATAGCCGCCGGAACTCTGACCAAAGAGAAGGCAACGGAATTGCTGCAATCGTTTTGGATAAAATTCAACAACCATCCATCACCGCCCAAGATCGGCGTAACAGCTCAGGAAAGCAATACTTACACCGATTTTGCTTTGATCAATCTGGGTGGATTGAAAGCGGACGGCAGCAACGCGGTGAACGAACTCAGCTACCTCATTCTGGATGTGATCGAAGAGATGCGCATCTTGCAGCCGAGTTCCATGGTGCAGATCAGCACGCAAACTCCCGATGAATTTTTGCAGCGTGCTCTCAAAATCGTGAAAACAGGTTTCGGTCAGCCCTCCATTTTCAATTCCGACTGCATCGTAAAAGAACTGACCCGTCAGGGAAAATCTTTGGAAGATGCCCGCAACGGCGGAGCCAGCGGCTGCGTGGAAGCAGGAGCTTTCGGTACGGAAAGCTACATTCTCACCGGCTATTTCAATCTGACTAAAATTCTGGAAATCACGCTGCATAACGGTATAGATCCACGCACCGGAAAACAGATCGGTTTGCCAACCGGTGATCCGGTCAAATTTCAAACATTCGATGAACTTCTCTCTGCTTTCCAAAAGCAGGAAAATTATTTTGCGGAAATCAAATTGAAAGGTAATGACCGGATCGAAAAATTGTATGCGGAAAACCTACCGGTTCCTTTTCTGTCGCTGCTTATCGACGATTGCATCGCCCATGCCACCGATTACAACGCCCGCGGCGCACGCTACAATTCCAGTTATATTCAGGGTGTCGGACTCGGCAGCATTACGGATATTCTCACTTCCATCAAATATCATGTTTTCGACCAAAAGAAGATTTCCCTGAACGAGCTGCTGCAGGCTTTGAAAGCAGATTTTATCGGTTACGAAGATTTGCGTTTCGATCTGATCTATAACACCCCCAAATACGGTAACGACGACGATTATGCCGACGAAAATGCCGTAAAAGTTTTTGAGATTTTCTTTGATTCCATCGATGGCAAGCCGACAGCTTTGGGTGCGACATATCGCATCAACATGCTGCCCACCACCAGCCACGTTTACTTTGGCAGTGTGATCGGTGCCACAGCCGACGGCAGAAAAGCCGGATTACCGCTTTCGGAAGGCATTTCGCCCGTGCAGGGAGCGGATAGTAAAGGCCCTACCGCCGTGATGAAATCTGCCGCCAAATTCGATCATACCAGAACCGGCGGTACATTGCTCAATCAGAAATTCACTCCTGCTTTCTTTGAAAACGAAGAGAGCATTTCCAAGCTGGCGAAACTCATTCGCGGTTATTTTGCCATGAATACGCATCATGTGCAGTTCAACGTGGTTACGGTTGAAACTCTGAAGAAAGCACAAAAACATCCCGAACAATATCGCGATCTCATCGTGCGGGTTGCCGGCTACAGCGATTATTTCAACGATCTGGGTGAAGATTTGCAGAATGAGATAATTAAACGAACGGAGCAGGTTGGGAATTAGTTTTAACAACGAACAAAACGAACTTTTTGGCTCACAGATTTACACCGAAAAACACCGAAAAGCCGGACTTGCCTCAATGCGCAGGCTTGAGGTAAGAACGGTTTTGCATTAATGTTTCTGTTATCCTTATTTTAGCAACGAACAGGACGAACAAACGGAATAACAGCTAATGGTTAAATCGATTTATGTACCTTTCTATGGCTTCCTTTTTATTGGAAATGGATTCTCTATTAAAATTATAATAAACATAACTTGGCGGAGTGACTTTATTTTGCCGTACAATGCATCCAGTTATTAACGCTTTTCCTCTTTTATAAAATGTTTTTTTACGGTTTATTTTAAAACCATACTTAATAATTATTCTCACAATTTCGTTAGTTTTATCTGCAAAATCAGTTTTTGAAGAAAAATTTAAATCATCCACATAAATCGAAAATGTAATGTTATATTGCTCACAAAAATTCTTAAGTTCTGATGTCATTTCCATTGTAACAATATTAGCTATGAAAGTAGCTGGATGAATACCCTGAGGTAACTCGTTATTTAATGTACAAAGCCTTGTAATGATGTTGCTTACATCAGCAGAATATCCAACTTTGATTAAACTTTGATAAATCATTTTTGCCGAAATAGACGGGAAAAAATTAGTTAAATCTGTCGAAAAAAAATAATGGTTACCCTGATGATATTTTGCATTAACTATATTGCTTTTACCTTTAATTCCACCAGAATAATACTTTGGAAATTTAATGTCGTTCTTTAATAAATTAAATAACTTAATATGTAATAATTCCAATTTGTATCTACATGGTCTGATTGTACGTGTAACGATTTTTCCATTAGATATCTTATACTTTTTTCGTTTGGTCAATTTAGGTTTTTCGAATGTATAATAATAATTAGCTATATTATCAATAATTGATAAATAATCTCGATAAGATAATTTTAAATATTTTAATAAATTATTTTTACTTTTGAACATATAAAAGAATTAGATTAACAAACAATTAAACAGGAACAAAGTGTGACAAAGAAACTTATAATTCCTTTAATAATTTGCATAATAATTAATAGCAAATTACACACTTCAGTGACACATTTAATTAATCCCTTACGGGCATTAAGCCTTCGATTAGGTGAAGGTTTTCTTAATTGTGAATTCATTATATTCACCTCCTTTAAGAATTTTAGCCTCAATTACTACTGAGACCGCATAAGCAGTAATACTGTTTGTCGTAAGGGTGTTTGTTAATCCAACTTGTCAAAGACCGCATTTAGTAAAATGAATGATTTATTAATATTGAATAATATGGGATTAGACTTTGTTGCACTAGCAGATAAGATGTATTATGATTTTATGCATAAATTCTGCTGCTCAGCTCGAAAGCGGAAACCGCTGCCAATTTAATGGCTTCAAGTATCAGTATTATTACTCAAACCTTCGCTTATCACTTCTATATTAACACTCTCAGAGTGCTAGTGCTAAAAATCAACCTATATTATAGATGTCAAGTTAAAATAAATGGCTTAACACACTAATGCAAAAATACATTAGCCATAATAATATTTCGCAGACTATATAAAGTAAAACGATTATTTTTTATATTCTATTCCTCTTCCATTTTCCCTGTTTGAATTTCCAGGACGTAGGAACAGCCCGC
>DAISYT010000150.1:3779-5737 GCA_036825175.1 Candidatus Cloacimonadota bacterium | reverse complement strand
CACGGTTTTCAGTTCAAAGAAACGGCAGCCGGTAAGATATGCCGCCACCAGGTTCGGCGTCTGCTGAGTATGCGGTCCGGCAGCGGGTCCCAAAGCAGTTTCGCATTTCTCTTCGCAGATTGTGAAACAGGATTTATCCAGTTTGCGATAGAATTTGTCCTCGTGAATTCCGAAAATTGATCGCTCGTTTTTGTATTCCTCCAAAATCCAATGTAATAGTTTTCGGAATTTCACTGGTTTCATTATGTCACTCATTATTTCTCCCTTGTCCCAACGTAGTTTTCGAAACCGGATTTTTTAACCGCGGATCAACGCGAATGAACGCAGATAAATCCGAGGTTTATAGCTTAAAACCTTGAAAAGGCTTCTCTCAATTTTCTTCTTGTTTAGCACTTCCAAGGTTTTCATCTTGTTTCAATCATCGATTCGCACTCAACCATTGAAAAGGATTTACATGAGAGATTCCCTCCAATCGTAACCTTTTCAAGGTTTTGAACTTATTGTCCACTTTCCCCTCGTGTCCTTTGTGCCCTCGTGTCTTTGTGGCTACTTATACAACTTCTTATTTTCCTCAAATCTCTCAAACATTTGCCTCGAAATTTCCCAGCTTCGCTCGAACAAATCCTCATGGAAATGTTTTGTTACATGGTAATCATCCAGCAGAATTTCGTTGCATTTGATCACGTACCGGCAGCGAGATTCGGTGATGCCGAAAATGAAATGTCCCGGAAATTGTTCTGCGTTGAAAGGCGTCATCGGTTCGTAGTCGAAAATCGCCAGATCGGCAGTTTCTCCTTCGTTAATGCCCAGCTGTAACCCGAAAGCTCGCTTCAGTTTGAAGCTGTTTAAAAATAATGCCTGCATTTCCGGGTAGCCTATGTCGGGCGTGCGATTCAAAAACTTGGTGAAAATCATGGCATTTTTATAAGCTTTCATGGCGCTGGAATGCATGCCGTCTGTTCCAACCGTCGTTTTAATTCCTTCCGAAATAAAATGCGAAATATTCCCGATATTCAACGCGTTATTCAGATTGGAATCCACCGCCTGAACGATGAACACATTCCGTTTTTTCAGGATTTCGATGTCGTTTTCCGTCAGATTACTGCAATGGATCAACAGCGAATTATTTCGTAAAAGTCCAAAACTGTCGAAGCGTTCGATCAATCCTTTGCCATACTTTTCCCGGCATTGAATGCCATCGATCTCGCCTTCTGCCACATGCACATGAATGGGAAAATCTGCGGTGGTTTCAGCAATTTGATGCAGACTTTCGTTACTCAACGTGAAACTGGCGTGAAGTCCAATCATTCCTTGCACGGATTTACCTTTTTGAGCCTGGGCAAAACGAATATTTTCCTGCAAAGATTTGTGGAAAAACTCTGCTCCATTGCGATCGGAAAGTTCGAAAGCCAAAGTTCCGCTTATGTTGTATTCAGCGAATACTGCCGCCATATCGGAAAGCGCATTTTCCGTGTAACCGGAAATGTGATGATCGAAAATCGTGGTGACGCCGTACCGAATGGAATCCTCACAGGCAATCGCAGTGGAAAGAATCATATCTTCTTTATTTAAGGAATGATCCAAAGTCCACCAAAGCTGCTTGAGATTTCCTGCAAAATCGCGGAACGGAACTTCGCACGGAACTCCTTTGGAAAGTGTGGAATAGATGTGGTGATGAGCGTTTACCAATCCGGGGAAAATGATTTTATTGGTGGCATCGATGCTACGGTCAGCCTTTTTAAAGGGCTTACTAAAATGGATTTTGCCTTCCGAAATATACAGATTTTTCTTTTTAACCAAAATGCGGTCATCGGTGGGAATCACGATCCAGGCGCCGATAATTTCTAAATTCATAAAACTCCTCTGATTTTCACCTTGAAAAGGTTTATACGGCTTTTCTTCTTGCTGAACCTTTTCAAGGTTTCTTCATGCTTTTCGTGTTTACTTTGCACTTAACC
>DAISYT010000150.1:0-3679 GCA_036825175.1 Candidatus Cloacimonadota bacterium | reverse complement strand
CTTTTCAAGGTTTCTTCATGCTTTTCGTGTTTACTTTGCACTTAACCGTTGAAAAGGATTTACAAGAATGAATCCCTCTGAGTGGAGCCTTTTCAAGGTTTTTTATTACACATATTTTTCCGTTTAGAAATCAAAGTCAGTCACGCCTTTATTTTGATGAGAGCAGGATTTATAAGTATAGGAAGCTGTCAAACAGATTTTGCATCCGGCAACAAAACGGATTTTCGGAATTAAAAGACAGCTCATTCTTTCGATTTTTCAACCGTAAACTCCTCAGCGTTTTTTCTTGCCGTTTTCTTTGCACAAAATTATGTGAATTCCGAAGAGAGATGCAAGGAGGATGTATGCTGGATAAAACAAGATCGGGTGGAGTGCTGTTGCATATCACATCGCTGCCCAATCGGCAGGGAATCGGCACTTTGGGTCGGGAAGCTTTCGATTTTATCGATTTCATGAAAGCTGCAGAATTGCAAGTCTGGCAAATTTGCCCGCTGGGTCCCACCGGTTACGGCGATTCTCCTTATCAGACTTTTTCCGCTTTTGCCGGCAATCCGCTTCTGATCGATCTGGAAGGTTTGCTGGAACTCGGTTTATTGAAGAAAGAAGAAGTAGCGGAATTGTCGTTATTGCCTGTGAACAGAACTGATTTCGGTAGTCTTTTCAGGCAAAAAAATAAGCTTCTGAAGCAAGCTTACGAACGTTTCCGAAAGAATGAAGATTACGATGAATTCTGCGAAAACAATGCTTTCTGGCTGCATGAATATGCTCTTTTTATGGCGCTGAAAGATTATTTCGGCGGACAAGCCTGGAATAGTTGGACACCCGATATCAAGTTAAGAAAACCTTTGGCGATGGAGCATTTCAGCATCTCGCTTCTTTCGGAAATCGATTATTACAAATTCCTTCAATTTATCTTCGATTTGCAATGGGAAAAATTGCATCGATACGCTTCGGAACAAGGTATTTCGATTTTTGGCGACATCCCGATCTTCGTTGCTTTCGACAGCGCCGATGCCTGGTCGAACCGTCACCTGTTTTATTTCGATGAAAACGGCAATCCCACTGTGGTTGCCGGAGTGCCGCCGGATTATTTCAGCGCCACCGGGCAGTTGTGGGGCAATCCGCTTTATAACTGGCAAAAGATGCAGGAGAACGACTTCAAATGGTGGCAGGAACGGTTTACACATTCTTTGAAAATGTTCGATTTGATCCGGGTGGATCATTTCCGGGGATTTGCCGGTTATTGGGCTGTTCCGGCGGGAGAGCCGACAGCGGTGAAAGGCAGTTGGCAGCCGGCTTTGGGAGATGAACTTTTCAAAACCCTGTTACACTCTTTGGGCGAAATGCCGGTGGTTGCGGAAGATTTGGGCGTGATCACGCCGGACGTGACAGCGTTGCGCAAAAAGTATGGATTTCCCGGCATGAAAATTCTTCAATTTGCTTTTGCCGGTGGTGAAAGCAATCCTTACTTGCCGCATAATTACGAAGAAAATTGCGTGGCGTACACCGGAACTCACGACAATGATACTTCCGTCGGCTGGTTCCGAAAAATCTCAGATGCAGAAAAAAAATACGTTTGCGATTATCTGCATTGTGCGGAAGCGGATGTCTGTCGTTCCATGATCGACTCGATCTGGAAGAGCAACGCCTTCCTAGCTGTGGCACCGATGCAGGATTTCCTGGAATTGGGCAGCGAAGCCAGGTTGAATACGCCGGGTGTGGCTGCGGGAAACTGGCAATGGCGCATGCGAAAGGAACAGCTTGATAACTGTCTGGTCGAGCGAATTAGAAATTTGAATCACGAATCAAATCGGTAATGACAGGAATTCCGTGTAATTTACTGATCCTAATCTTTCCAAATAGAGCGAAGTTAGAAATCTTCTCCCAAAAGATTGTTGATCAGATTTGCTTCGGCATCGGCTTTTTCGAGATTTCCTAAAAGACGATAAGCTCTCTCGCACAAATAATGAAGAGAAAAATCGGCAGGATTGTATTTGAGAGCAGCGAGACAGATTTCCAGTACCCGATGATATTCCTCTTTTTTCAGATAATATTCTGCCAGAATCGAAGCATAAAGAGCATTCTCCGGTTCCAATTCAACAGCTTTTTTCATGTCTGCAAAAGCCTGTTCATGCCTGTTTAGCTTTTCCCAAACCAGACTGCGGCAATAAAAACCATAACCATAATCGGGATCGCACGCCAATCCCAGGTTGCAATCCTGCAGAGCATCTTTTACCAGATCCAGCTCGAGATGATAATTGCTGCGCAGCATATAATAAAAGGAATTATCATCCTGCAGCGAAATGGCTTTGGAAATAGCCATCACCGCTTCCCGGTATTTCTTCTGGGCATTCAGAATTTTACTCTCGATATAATACGCATAATCGTCTTGCGGATCGATTTGTAACGCCTTGCCCAGATAAAATTCGGCAGAAGGAAATTCCTGTTTTGCGCAGAAAGCTTCCGCAATATTCAGGAAAGCTTCATCGGTTTTGGAATGCATTTTGATCAATTCAAAATTATATTTCAGCACAAAATCGGGATTTTCAATTTCGTCCGGTCTTGCCTGCCAATTATTATCCGGCAGAAAATCCGCCATGGTTTTTACTCCGCTTGTTGCTATCGTATTCAGAGAACCGTCATGCTCGATATAAGCGGAAAGAAATGCGTTGAAATCGGCATGTAAAATTCCCCAATCATCGACGGGTTCTTCATGAAAGGCATCGAAAACCGGTGATTCCGAATTGGAATCCAGCGGCTGCGCAAAAACCAGAAATTCCTGGGTAGAAGTGCGGGCAAAAGGCACAATGGGATAAACGCCTTCCCATTCCAACGGCATTTTCCAGTTCAAATCACTCAACTCGGCATATATGTCGTAAAGCTCTTGAATCCCAAAAATCTGCAAGCTGTTCCAGCGAGCAGTTTCCTCATCCTGAGCAAACTTCATTCGGGCAGCTAAGAAATTGCTGCAAATGTATCCTCCATCAAAGTTTAACAGAAACTCCCGATAGGAACGAGGCAGTGCGATTCCCAACAGAAATTCAATTCGTTTTATCTCTTCTTCCCCGGCGGCAGAAGCAAAATTATATCTTTCAGGATATTTATTAATTCTTTCTTTTAGAAGACTTAACATTGCTAAATCGATCAATTCCGCATTCCTTCTAAATTTTTATTTTGAATGCAAAAAACCATCATCGCTCCTTTTCGACAATGTTTTTTATCGAATGCGTCCGAAAACATAAATGAATTTTTGACGAAGATAAAACGATAGATCTGAGCGTAAAGCAAGATATGAAAATTGATAGATTTTTTCTTTCGTGTAGGAAAGTGCAGAAAATATGTAATTTGACATTGTGAAATATTCAGTTAATTTAAATAGAAAACAAGGATGAAGGAGCAGATAAAATGAAAAAAGTGATCGTCTTCAGTACCCCCACCTGTTCTTGGTGCCGAAAACTAAAAAGTTATTTAAAAGATAAAAACGTCAGGTTCACCGATATCGATGTTTCAAGGGATTTCAAAGCAGCTCAGGATATGATGCGTAAAACCGGTCAGCAGGGTGTGCCGCAGATGTGGATCGATAATGTGCCGGTGGTCGGTTTTGATCAGTCGAAAATCGACAGATTATTGGATATTAAGTAAGGAGTAAAAGAAATGAAAAAATTATGGATTATCGCAG
>DAISYT010000149.1:0-5760 GCA_036825175.1 Candidatus Cloacimonadota bacterium | reverse complement strand
TTGATCGTTTTTTTCTTTGCCACCGGTTCGGGGTGAGATTGGAATGCGGTATCGGAGAATTCCAAATCGGATAAATCGTCTGGTTCAGCAAGGTTCTGCTGTTTGGTTGGAAGGGATTTCTCCGGTGTTTTCTCAGGGATTTCCTCTTCATTCGGATTTAACGGAGGTAAGTGCAAATCTGCGGAATTGGGATTGGAAGACAAAATTCCTTCCAGAATTTCGGGAGTAATTTGGGAAGCCGTAACCGCTTCTTCTTCGATCGGTTCGATACCCGTGATGGGCTCGATATCGGTGGGAACGTTTTCTTCCTCTTCCATCTCTTCCATATTTTGATTACGATCCCGCTGAAACTCTGCCTTCAATTCTGCTTCCAACTCTTCCAAAGTCAAATCTTCATCCGCCGGCTCGCTTGCCACAGATATCTCTTCGGGCGCTGCCATTTTCTTTTCCGGTTGGGATTTGTCTGCCACTTCCTTTTGATCGAGACGAGCCATCAATTCATCGAAACTTAAATTTTCCAGTTTGGTCTGGTCTGTCGGAACATCTGCTTTGTGGATGGAAGTTTCGATCGGAAGCGGTTTTTCTTCGATTGGATTCGCAGAAGTTTCCTCCTGATTCTGATGAACTTGCGGGGCAGACTCTTCCTCTAAAAAATTATGGAATTCCTCTTCGGTTAATTCGGAAGTGTATGATTCTTCGGAGTTTTCCGGTTCTGTTTCCTCTTCTGTTTGAGTAGAAATTAGCTCATCCTCCGGCATTTTTTCCGGTTCGGTTTTTTCGTTCATTTTTTGTTGATCTGAACGGAATACTTGGGCGATGTCTTCAAAAGGTTTATTGAAGAAATCATCGTCGGCAAGGTCTTCCCGGTAATCGCTGTCGTAAAGCGGAGTGATTTTTTTCTTTTCCGGTAGAGCTACTGCTTCGGGAGCTTCTGCTGCCGGTTCCAAAGTCTTCTTTTCTGCTGATGAAGCTGCTTCGACTTCTTCGGGATGCTCTTTTTCAAATTCGTGGAAAACTTCATCCAGACCTAAATCGGTTCGTTCGGAAGGCAGAGGTTCGCTTTCCGATTCCTCGATATCCTGCATCGATTCGATCTGCGGAACCTGCTGGGAAAGAAGGAAATTTCGGAAGGAAGAATGCGGTAAAATATTGAAATTTTTCTTATCTTTCAACGTGAAAATCTGATCGATGATGGGATTGAAGGATAGATTTTTAGCTTCAAAAACTTTGGATTTGATCTCGTCGATTTTCTGTTGCAGTTCGTCCGATGGCAGGCGCATTTGCAGCTTTTGATAAATGACCAGAGCGTCCAGCAGTTGATTCTGATTTTCGTACAACTGCGCCAAAGTAAGCGTTGGGTTTATCCGATCGTGCATTTTCAATCTCCCAGAGTAATTTGGTCTCTGATTTTTTCCAGTGATTTGGGTCCGATTCCGCTGATTTGCAGCAGGTCTTCGCAGGAACTGAATTTGCCCAGTTCATTGCGCAAAGCTATGATCTGTTCCGCACGGGTGGTACCGATGCCTTTGATGGCTGTCAATTCTTCGGCGGAAGCTGTGTTGATGTTGATTTTTTGTCCGAACTCGATGCTCGATGGGGAAGAAGATTCTGTGATTTCAACGTTCCCGAAATCGAGAAAATAAGCTTCGATCTTGTTGTAAGTTGCCACGCCGAAACCGACGACTTTCATCAGATCGGTTTTGTTTTGAAAGCCATTTTCTTCCCGAAAAGCCAGAATGTCGCCAGCTCGCTTTTCGCCGATACCGGGAATCGTGATCAATTCTCCGACGGTAACGTTACGCAGATCGTATTTTATTTCGTAATCTGTTTGAAAATCGAGATCATCCGCACTTTCATCCGCGGCTTGGGCGATCAGTCCGGTGTGTTGTACCATCAGCCCGATAAAAGCGAAAACCACCAAAAAAGCGAGGATTTTTTGCTCGTTGTCCGTTAACAGATTATTGAGAAATTTCATTATTTGTCCTGATAAATAATACTCAGCAGAGTTTGACCGACTACCTGTAAAGAAGCGGGCGAGCATTTATCCGGCGTGTCCTGCAATGTGTGCCAGTAAGGGTAATCGAAATCGATAATATCGATTGTATTAAAGCCGGCGGTGATGAGCGGGACATGATCGTCGTAAATACGTTTCGTGATCTTTGTATGGAATTGGGTAAAACCCAGTTCACGGGCAGCATTCCAGACTTCGTTCACCAGTTGGGGCGAATTGTGGTAAGAAATGTATTCCATATCGATTTGCAGATGGTTGTCGCCGATCATATCGATAACGATAGCTTTTTCGGGAAGGGAACCTTCATAATGAGAAGCAAAATAAGCAGAACCCAGGCACCATGATTCATTGTTGCCTTCCGAACCCATATCTTCCAGATCGAAGAAAACCAGATCGACTCCGTATTGGGAAGGCGATTTTTGAGCGAGCAGAGAAGCGATTTCCAAAAGTACAGCCACGCCGGATGCACCGTCATTCGCTCCTAAAATTGGTTGTGAATGCAAAGCCAAATCCGGTTCTTCATCCGCCCAGGGACGGGTGTCGTAATGCGCTCCCAATAAAATGCGACGGCTCATCTGCGGGTAAAAGGATGCGATGATATTGATTCCCTGCATTACGCTGTCCGAGGTGACAGCGGAAAAATGCTGTTCCTGCGGCGTTACTCCGCTCTTTTCCAGTTGGTCGATGATCAGGTTGCGACAGAGTGCTATTTCTTCCGAACCGGGATAGCGCGGACCCAGATCACACTGCTTTTCCAAAAATTGAAAAGCTTTCTGCTGATCGAAGTTGGGAGTTCCGGAACCGCAGGCTAAGAAACTCGCGGAGATCAGCATTATGATCCAAAACCTGTTCATATCACCTTCCTCAAAAAAAATACAATCTACAAAAAAATGGTAGCAAAGAATCTGTCAATTTTGTTTTCAGCGAAATCTGATTTTGGCATAAGCTTTCCGGGAGCTTAATGATAAGATGAAACTAACATACAAAAACCGGCTTGGCAAAATTACCGAGCCGGTTTTTGTATTTATAATTCTTTCTTAACGACTGATCGTGAAAGATAATCCCACAAAGTAATCTTTGGTGTCGTAATTATATGAACCACCCAGATCGATACCCAGGTTCTGGGAATGCTGATAACCGATACCGGCGGAAAAACGTTTCGTGCTGGTAACGAGCGTATATTTAGTTTTCTCAGAAATAAGACTGTTATAATTATCATGTTCTTCGGCAACTGTTCCGTTGCCGTATTCGGTGATGATCATATAGGGATCATTATCTTTGATGTCGTATGTGCTTTCATATTGAGTTTTGTCCAATTGATAAGTGGTGCCGAGACGGAAGATGAAGTTTCTTAATCCGAAAGCGTCGTTGGTAGAATAATGCTCGATGGGGATTTTAAATTCCAGGGCGATGGGAACCTGGAAAACAGATCTTTTGATGATTTGCTGTTCGTCGGCAGAAATATATTCCGTAGTGGTTTGAGTATATTCCGATGCGGTATCGATGGCAGAACCGATCCGATAGCTTTCAATTTCCAGTAAACTGGAAGTATAATCATAATCTCCACAGGTATAGTTATAGTTGTAATATCCGCCAAAACCAAAAGCAGCATTGTCGTTCAAAGGAAGATTGAACAGAACATGTGAACCGAGATGGAATCCGGAAATATCTCCGTCTTCCGAGTATTCCTGATTATAATCGTCTGATTCGATAATAGTATATTCCACGGAATTGAGGGAATCCTCTTTTTCTTCGCTAATAAGATGATCTTCACGAGCATAATTTCTGTCACCGGAAATCAATCCGGCATTCACAACCGCTTCCCAAAAACCATTTTCTCCTTCAAAAGAAGCATCCATTTGCTTTTTAAGTTTGGCAGATACGTAGAAATCATTTTGTTTGGTTTTTGATTGCCGGAAGATACATTCTGCTATATTTCCACTATTTACCAAAGTATCTGCGGTGATGATTTCATTATATTCACCGGTATAATCGTCGTCGATTTTGTAATTATAATTATGACTGGCAATTCCCAAATCTAATCTCAGGAAAGAATCGGCGTAAAGTTCATCCATGGCTTTCTGATAGGAAACCTGCATGTTTTTCTGATTTTCTTTCAGGGACGTTAAGAAAACACCTTTTTCGGCACAGCGCAGAAAATAATCATCTTCTCCGATGTAATATGTTTCATAATAGTAATCTTCATTGTGATCATATCTATGAAAACCATCCAAATAATTGCCGAATTCATAATTTCCAATATGCTCGGAAGCTTCATCCCATTCTTCTTTAGTAGAGAAAGAAGACAGTTTTAAACCGACCTGAGCATCACCTAACTTAAAGCTGTTATTCCAAATAAAATCAAATTTTTGATCATCCTGCTGATGGCTTTTTTCTTTCCTGTAAGTAATGGTTTTTGTGTCATAAATACCATTGTTATTCAAATCTTCGTATTCGGTTTCATACATTTCATATTCACCGGTTTGATAATGATTGGTCGTACCGGGAACGGTGTTTTGGCTTACTTTCACGTAGAATGAATGCTTCAAACTTTGGTAGAAAGGATTGGTAAAGGCTATTCCGAAAGGAAATTCTTCAAAGAATGTGATCTTGGAAGTATTTTCATAATCGCTGTACAGATCATTGAATTTCCAGGAAAAATCTGCCATATTGGTAAAGAAGTACATTTTATCATAATTGCCCAAATCGATGGGATCATAAATGTTTTCCCAGGTACCGCTGAAAACACCTCCCGTAGATACGTTTTTCATGGATACCGGTTCATCGGCAAACAGAGGTAACAGAATTATTAAAACTGATACTAAGATAATAACTTTTTTCATTTGAGTGCTCCTTTATTCGGTTCCAACCGTAAAACTAAAATAACCGTTGCTGCCATAATCGTCATCATCCCACGTGATAAGCTGTATGCCATTATGGATAACTTCTCCGGCTATGCCACCATCGCCGAAAGTATCCGCACAATGCACGGTATAAGAACCGGGATTCAGATAAGTGATTACAGTCGTTTCCTGATTAGCATAACTGAAGGTCTGATAATCGTCGAAATAGAATTCTCCGGTATCGACATTGTATAAATTCCAGGAAGCTTCGGAAGGATAGGAATCCACCTGTACATGGATGGTAATAATGGATTGTTGCATATCGACGATTATGACAGTACATTCATTCGAGTAATTCGTATAAATCAATTCTTCGTAAGAATTGTAGGCACGTACGCGATAAACCAGTGTGTCACCGATAGCGTAGGTTGTGGTGTCCGCATCGGTATAGGTGCAAAGATTTATTTCGGAAATTTGAGTCAGTTCGACGAAATCATTAGAATTGATTTTTCTTTCGATGCAATAACCGGTTTCCAGAGTCGAGTTATCCACCCAGTTCAATTCGACGCTCATGTCGCCGTAATTTTGCTGACAGGTCAGATTACCGGGAGCAGCAAAAATAAAATCGGTCATGTCGAACCATTCTGTTTCTGAAAGTGGTCTTTCTTTTTCCCATTGACTGATGGCTTGTACAGCAAAGCCATAATATCCAGCCGGATCGAGATCGGTAATAGTTTTTTCGGTTACGTTAGCGCCTATTATGAAGGAATCAACCAGACTTTCGGTGGTATCATAAAAATAGAGCATGAAATTTTCTTCGGAATCGGAATTATCATCCCAGGTAAGAACTACATCTGTGTTGCTGAGTCCATTAGCCATCAGATTGGAAGGGGCTTGCCATTGAGG
>DAISYT010000148.1:0-5797 GCA_036825175.1 Candidatus Cloacimonadota bacterium | reverse complement strand
ATATCTCTCTGCCAATCTCCCGGATAACCCGACCAGGAAGCCAGAGTCGTCCAGTTAATGCCGTTATGGGAATATTCCAGATTACAGAAATCATAATCGTGTTCGGTATGATAACGATGCCACATTTCTATCACCATATCTTCATCCACACCATACAAACTGACAGCTGCCTGCAAAGTTAAAGTAGCTGTGGAATTATTTGTATAGAATGTTTCCGGTGTATCTGTAACAGAATAATTTCCCGTGGCGGATGTATCGACCAAAGCCCAATTGCCATCGACTGCCCAATTGGAAAGGTCATTTTCAAAATCATCGGTAAAGATGAAGACAGCCGAATCCATCTCTACATTTAAATCATAAGTTCCGGCGGGAAAAGTAAGGTTCATTACCTGAGGTACATAACCATCCGATATAACCGTAATCTGATGTTCACCTTCGTAATGATCGAAATTGGCAGAGCCGTTGGTAAATTCGATCACATCCGGTTCGATATATTGTCCGTTATCCACAATGATCGTGCCATCCAATAAATTGCTGCCGGAACTAACCTGAACAGCGACGGCAACTTCAGACAAAGGAGTAAGTGAAACATTACGATTAGTCCACTGAGAATTATTCACCACAGCCGAAAGCACGAAATCTTCATAACCTTTTTTCACCACTTTCAGTGTGTAGGTTCCGGGAGAAAGCGGTCTCCAGTAACGTCCGTAAAGAGCGTCGGAATAGAACGGATCGAAAAATCCGGCTTCTCTTTCTTCTATAATATAACGAGCCACTAAAGGGTCTCCGGTGGTGGCATCCGTGATTAATCCGGTCAGCATAGAGCCGTCGGTATTGTAAGCAAGGGCGCGACGTAATAACCAGTAAGCGCCGTTGCGGCATCTTTGGCAGGTATCATCTACCAGATAATTCGGCGGAATGTTTGGTGGCTGAATTTCATCTGTACAACATTCGATCAGCAACTGAATTGTGCCGTGCGTTTTGTAGAACCAATCGTGAGCGTTACCTTTTCGTCCCTGAGAAGCACAAGGCATATAAGTTCCGCTCCCGGTCTGTGTTTCTATCAGACCGGCAACTGTTTCTCCAATCGATTCATTCAGGATAAAATCCGGTGATTCTTTAACGCCGTCCCAATTGAACGGAAATTGTACTCTTTCCGAGAGATTTCCACTGCGGGAGGAATGCCAGGCAATGGAATACATGAAATGATGCTGGGCAGCAAAATCTCTGATCGTTCTAGACTCGCCTTCGCTGAAGGGAGCCGGTCCGCGATAATAATCGTTCCATTCCTCATTTGTGCCTTCATACAATTTCTCGCCGTGAATCCAGTTAAAACCGTAATTTCGGTTGGGATCGGCGCCGTCGACATCTCTTCCTGAACCGATCTCGTAATCGAAAGCTCCATTTAGATTATTATCCCGTTTGTTTTTACGATAGCTTTCATCCCAGTCGTCCATCACCACCTGTACACCTTCGGGGTTATAACTGGGTACGAACCAAATCTCCAGATTATTAATCCAGACACTGAAAGGCTGCACATTGCGATAAGTAAGAATTTCATTCAGCATGAACAGATCGATTTCGATTCCCATCACCTCTTCGGCATGGCAGGGTCCCAAATAAAGAATTTCCGGTTCGTCTTCATCCACCGTTACGTTATCCGAAAGCTTCACGGCATAAATCGGTTGGGGGTCCTGGTAAGGAACCGCGCCATTGGTCATACCTATTATTTCCACCCGAACAAGATCGGGAAAAGAATCCTGAAGAGCATAGATTTCTTCCACCATCTCTTCGTATGTATGATAACGGGGATCGAGAGCTACCTGCGCCGTTAATAAAGCGCAGGATAGCAGCAGGATCAAAAAAATATAGTTTTTCATGATACTCCTTTTTTACTTTAATAGTATCATCTTCTTAGCTTTGGAATCGACTCCTTTTGCTTGTAATTTGTAGAAATAAAGTCCGCTGGTAACGGTTTTTCCGGCGTTGTCTTTGCCATCCCAGACGATCGAATTGCTTTCAATTTTTAAACTTCTGATCTGTTGTCCGCGGATATTATAAATCTTCACTTCCGCATTCTGTAGCGAGTGGACATCGATATTAAAGGAAATCTCCGTCGAGGTTTTGAACGGATTGGGATAATTCTGACGCAACATGGTAAATTCCTGCGGAATTTCATGATTCTCCACGCCAATTTCATCTACATATTCCACTTTCTGAGCATAAATATTATAGATATCGGTTTTACCGCTGGAACGCGTATCCTGCCAGAAAACGTAGGCATAATCGCCGTTGGAAACAGCCATCGGTATTTTTTGATTTTTAATGCCGTTATCGATCATAAATCCGGCATCGGGCCAGAGCAGCAGACCTTCGTCCGAAACCACATTGGCTTTCAGGTTGGACTCGGTTCCGGATAAATAATCTTCCCAGAAAATCATATATCTGTTCTGATCACCATTCATTGTAATGTAAGGAGATTCATAATTTGCATTACCGGTGATTACAGGTAAACCGTTTGTCGTGAAGATGCCGTTGCCATCTTCATTATATTTCTGCATATAAACATCGTAATTTCCCAGGCGGAAATCATCCCAAGCCATGACCAAACCATCGTTATAAAGATAATTTGCCAGGTACTGATCTTCTGCGATCGAAACTAAAGGAACACCGTCATCCTGCCAGAGTGTGGTTCCGTCTTCGGTAATGATTTGACCGTAAATATCCAAGGCATTGGTAACATCGTCGCGTGAATCCGTCCAAATGATCAGAAGTCCCAGCGGAGTCATCATACCGGTGGCATCCTTTTGATTACCGGCAGCACCGCAGATCAGGTTTCCATTATCTTCCCAACCGGGAGCAGTATTACCGTCTTCGTCCACCAGCTTACAATAGATATCTCTATCAGGCCAGGATTCATTCTGCCAGATGTAATAGCGACCCACAACATCCGTGAGTACGTCATCAGAATCCAGATCGGCGATATCGATGCCATCATTTCCCCAAAGCAGATTACCGTTGGCATCGATTTTTTGCCCGGTAACTTTAATTACCGGGAACATGATGTCACCATTGTAATTTGTCCAGCCGGTATAATAATATCCATCGTCATAAGAAACGTGGGCATTATACTGTTCGATATCTTCGGAGCAAAGTCGTATACCCAGGGAATTCCAGAGCGAATTTGCATTGGAATCTACAGCCTGAGCATAAACTTGTCTCTCGCTGCTGCGATTTTCTTCCCATACCGTAACGATCAAATCGACGTCCGGATTTTTATAAACATCGATATTGGTTTGTGTATAACCGGTCATTTCGGTAATCGGTTCGCCATTTACTTCCAAACCAAAAGAGCCATTACTATTTACAACCTGCATATAGATCTGATTGGCGATACTGGCAAAACGAGTATCTTCCCAAAGCAGAATCGGGCTGCTGCCATTTTCGATAACATGCAGATTATTGGCATCTCCTTCCAATCCATACCAGACTAATTCACCATTGTTATCGAGTTGAATAGCTCCGGCTGTATTCAGAATTTGAATATAAATACCGGTGGAACCGGTGCGAATATCTCCCCACACAGCGTAAATGCTGTTACCGTTCTTTTTGATCAGCGGAGAAAATTGATAATTCGTTTCATCACAAAGTGCTACGCCGTTAGCGGCAAGCTGAGCAGCGCCGCTACTATTCAAGTGTTGAACATAAATATCGTTGAAAGGATAATTTGTGTTGGAACGTCCGTCTTCCCAGGTCACCCAGGCACCGCCGTTGTCATCACTATCGAGACGCGGATTGATCTGCTTATTCAAAGCTATGGCAACTTCCACACCATCCGTATCCCAGAGCAGGTTTCCGCTGGTATTTATTTTTTGAGCATATATATCCGTATATGAATCGGAAATTTCATTACGACCGTCTTCCCAGACTAAAATAGCGCCATCATCGGAGGCAGTTGTTACACGTACATTATCCTGAACTCCAACTCCGGCATAAACTATCAATTCATTCGACCAGAGCAGGTTACCGTTCAGATCGACACGCTGAGCATGAATGTTACCGGCTTCATCGGTACCGCGATCACGCCAGGCAAAAATAAAGTTACCCGTTCCATCCGGGCACATTTTGGGGCTTTCCTGATTTCCGGTGGCGTTGGTTAATACTTCACCGCTGGCATTCCAGAGCAGAGTGCCGTTGGAAGAGATTCTCTGCATATACAAATTCGGATCCGTATCGATACGTTGATCACACCAGGCTACAATAGCTCCACCTGTTCCGTCTTCCCAGAAAGTATGTGAACTCTGTTCTCCCGATTCGGAAATAATTACATTTCCATCCGCATCCCAGCCGTTAACAATATTGCCATTGGCATCGACATGAGTTCCATAGATATCCGAGCCGGCAGAACCACGGCTATCGATCCAGATAACATAAGCGCCGCCGTCGCTATCACTTACGATATTTAAAGAAATCTGAATATCACTTGCCAAACAAAGTGGAACTCCGGCATTTGCCCAGAGTTTATTGCCATTGCTATCTAATTTTTGAGCATAAATATCACCGTCATCGGAAAAACGGAAATCCACCCAGGCAATGATTACACTGCCATCGCCGGTTCCGATAACCACCGGGTCTTCCTGGCGATTGATCTCGCCATTCACTAAAATACCTTCATTTCCCCAGAGTAGATTACCATTATTATCGACTTTTTGAGCCCATAAATCTCTATCGCTATTGCGCGTGTCCGACCAGACATAAACCATACCGCCGTCCGGTGTGGGTTCTGATGCACGTGACCATTCAATATTTACGCCCTGGCGTACGGGCAATGAATCCGACCAGCGTAACTGAGCAGAAATCACTGAAATCGTTGTCAATACGAGTAACAATAAAACTAATTTTTTCATACTTCTTAACTCCATCGTTTTTTTTATTTCTATTTTATTAGTAACATTTTTTTTATTTCATTTACATTCTTCGTTTGGAACTGATACATATAAACTCCGCTGGAAACTTTTTTCCCATTGTCGTCTATTCCATTCCAGACAACAGAATAGTTATCGGGAACCAGTTCCGTATTCATCAAAGTTTTTACTCTTTCTCCCTTCATATTGTAGATGCTTAATTTTACCCGCCCGGATTCGGCAAGGGAAAAATTAATCGTGGTGGAAGGATTGAACGGATTGGGAAAATTCTGTTCCACATTGGTAACGAGAATCGGCAGATCGTGATTATTTACTCCAAAACCGATACCGCTGAGAGCAACTTCTTTTTCGGGATGCAGATAATCATTGCTGTATATCGTTAACACCGCCTGATAAGTTTCCACATTCTGCGGAGCAAAGGTAACTTCCAGATCGACCGAAGCGCCGGCTTCGATGATCATGGCAGTCTGATTCGTGGAGAAGACAGGATCGGAAATAGTAAATTCGGTGATTTCCAAAGGCAGATTACCGATGTTACTCAGGGTGATTGTTTCCATACTCGATTCGCCCACCAATATTTCTCCGAAATCGATTTCTTCAGTTGTAAGATACAGGCAGGGGAATTCGGAAGTAACATACAAATTTATGGGAATGAAAATCTCGTTGTTATTCGGATCGTTACTGGAAACAAGCAAATAACAGGTAAAATTATCCGGAATCAGTTCTTCGGCGGAAACAGTGATTTCGACCGCAGCCGAATCTCCCTGGGAGATGAAACCGTAAGCCGGTATCATCTGCATCCAGTCGACGATTTTCTTGAATACGACAGCCAATTCATTATGCACATAATCGTCATTATATATAATTTGCAA
>DAISYT010000147.1:0-5807 GCA_036825175.1 Candidatus Cloacimonadota bacterium | reverse complement strand
TGCCCGGGTAACTGAGTGGAAGAGTAGGTCGCCGCCATCACTAAATCCTCTCACTATTTTTTTACCAAATGGATCCATTCCATCCTGAAAGAAATTTTCTGAGAAAAATTTATAATTCCCAACTAAGAAAATCATTGCCTAAATATGCATCGTTACATTCTTTGACAAAAATCAGGAGGATAAATGGACGATCTGTTTGTGGAAGATGAGATAAAAGATTTAAGACGAAAAATTGCCTATCACAACGATCTATACTACAAAAATAATGCTCCCGAAATCTCCGATTATGAATTCGATCAGCTCATCAAAAGACTTCAATATCTCGAAGCAAACTATCCTCAATACAATCTTGCCGAATCTCCTACGGAAAAAGTGGGTTCAGATCTGCAGGAAAAAAGCAGTATTATTCCGCACAAAGTACGCATGTACAGTTTGGAAAATGCCTATTCTATCGAAGAAATATCCGATTTTTATCACAAAATAAAACAAACTACCGAGCAAGAAATCAATTTCACAACCGAACTGAAACTCGATGGTTTCAGCATCAATTTATATTACGAAAATGGGAAATTGCAATATGCCAGCACACGCGGAGATGGATACGAAGGCGAGGATGTTACCGAAAATGTAAAAACAATCTCATCGCTTCCATTACAAATCGATTATCTCGATCCGATAGAAGTGAGAGGAGAGATTTTCCTGCCGATTTCCGAATTTGAAAGGATTAATCTGGAGCGAGAAAACGATGGGGAGAAGATATTTGCCAATCCCCGAAATGCCGCAGCCGGAACCATTAAACTGAAAGACGTGGAAAAAGTGAGAATACGTAAGCTGGATTATCGCATGTACACGGTGGGTTTAATGGAAAATCCGCAAATCGATTCTCAAATAAAACTGTTGGAATTTCTACATTCCATGCACTTTAAAACCGTCGAGTGGAAGTGTGTCGATAATCTGACTGATCTGATCGGGCAATGTAATATTTGGGCGACAGAAAAGGAAAATCTGGAATACGACATCGATGGATTGGTGGTAAAAGTAAGTGATTTTTCATTACAGAAAAAACTGGGATTCACTTCCAAATTTCCCAAATGGGCGATTGCGTACAAATTCAAAGCAGAAGAAGTACAAACTCGTTTGATTGGAGTGGATTTTCAGGTGGGCAGAACCGGAGCAGTTACACCGGTTGCGCGTCTGGAGCCCGTGTTTATTTCCGGCTCCACGGTTTCCAATGCTACTCTTCACAACGAAGACGAGATCGGACGATTGAATCTGAAAATCGGTGATCTGGTCACAATCATCAAATCGGGTGAAATCATTCCCAAAATTATTACAGTGGACCATGAAAAACGTCCTGCCGATGCGACAGAAATCAAGTTTCCCACTCACTGTCCGGTGTGCGGTTCCGAACTGAGGAAAGAAGCTGAAGGCGTGATAAATTATTGCGATAATATCAGTTGTCCGGCACAGATACAGCGTCGCATCGAACATTTTGCTTCCCGTGATGCCGTCGATATCGAAGGTTTGGGTGAAGCTGCGGTGAAACAACTACTCGACAATCATCTCATCGAAAAGATCGAAGATATCTATCATCTCGATTTTGCCAGATTTGCCGAACTGGAAAAGCAGGGAAAAAAATCTGCTGAGAATCTGCAAAAGGCAATCGAACGATCCAAACAGCAGAAATTTCATAAAATCTTGTTTGGCATGGGCATTCGTTTTGTGGGCGAACGTACTTCCAAAATTCTGGCAGATCATTTTGGTAATATCGAAGCCATGATCGCTGCCACTTATCTCGATTTTATGATGATCGATGAGATCGGCGAAAAAATTGCTCAGTCGCTGGTCGATTTTTTTAGTGATGATAAAAATCTTTCTCTGATCCGTCATCTGCAAAAAGCCGGACTAAAAATGCAGCAGGAAAGGAAAGAAATCATCGATAAACTGAATGGCAAAACCTTCCTCGTTACCGGAACTTTGGAAAAATTCAGCCGCAACGAGATCAAAAATCAGATCGAACAAAATGGGGGAAGAGTGATTTCCTCTGTCAGTAAAAATCTTGATTTTCTGTTAGTTGGTGAGAATCCCGGCAGTAAGCTCACCAAAGCGCAACAACTAGGTACGATTAAGATTATCAGCGAACAAGAATTTCTGGAAATGATTAAATGAAAATTTTAGAAAAATATATTCTGAGCGAGAATTTTAAACCTTTCATCGTCTCCCTCATCGTGACGACTTTCGTGATGCTGCTGGATAAAATCATCGATCTTCTGAATCTGATCATCGATAAAAATCTCGATTTCCTGACAATCGTTTATATCTTTGGACTTTCTCTGCCATTTATGCTGGCTCTTACCGTTCCCATGGCTGTTTTACTGGCTTCGATCATGTCGTTCGGCAGGCTATCGGTGGATAACGAACTCGTGGCTTGCAAATCCTGCGGCATCAATATTTATACTTTGATGAAACCGACTGTGATTGCTGCACTGTTACTTTCACTTTTTATGGTTTATTTCAACAATGCTGTCCTGCCGAATACGAATCACCTGCTGAAGAATATGATGATCAAAGTAAATTATCGGAGACCGATTACGGCGATTATGCCCGGTGCCTTCAATGAAATGAAGAATTATACGATTTATGCCAAGGAACGCGTGGACGACGAATTGCGGGATATTGTTATTTATAATCGGGAAAAAAACAAATTTCCAACCACAATTTTTGCTCAAAGCGGCTCGATCAAACTGATGAACGGGGGGAATAGTCTGCAAGCAACTTTGTGGAATGGACAGATGCATGAAAGAGACGAAGAAAACCCCGATAAGTATCAGATGAGTCACTTCCGAAGATTCACGCTAAATTTGCCGGATTTGGGTTACAAAATGAATGAAGAAGGATCGGATTACCGAGGTGACCGCGAACTAAGTTCCGCTGCCATGCAGCAGATCATCGATGAACGAAAAAAGTCGATGGTTTCTGTTCAGAAAGAGATCGATGAAATAAATCTGGAGATCGAGCAGTTACGCCCCGATTCATTGGATTCGCGACTTGCTCAAAGAGATTTGAAGAAGAATTATAACAAACTCAGCCTGAAACAAGATAAAATGAAATCCCTGAAAGCCGACATAAATAAATATGCGGTGGAAGTTCACAAAAAATACGCTATTGCCTTTGCCTGCCTTTTTTTTGTTCTGATCGGCGCTCCCATCGGCATGATGACCCGCACCAGCGGCGTGGGGATGGCATTTTCGGTTAGTTCCATCATCTTTTTGATCTATTACGGAACTTTGACTTTTGGTGAAGAATTAGCCGACAAAGGCATAATTTCGCCCTTTCTGGCGATGTGGATTTCCAATATAATTTTTGCGATTCTGGGAATTTATTTGATCATTATATCGGTAAAAGAAGTTAAAATAATCGATCTTGCCGGCTTCAGTCGTAAGATCATGCAAAAGTTGAAATTGAAATGAGAATACTGGATAAATACATTTTACGGGAATATTTGAAAATATTTCTGATCATTATTTTTGCCTTTTCCGTGTTGTTTCTGGTGGTCGATGTTTCGGACAGATTGCCACGATTATTATCCAAAAAAGCCCAAGTGCAAGATATAGTAACTTATTTCTTATTGAGAATTCCTTATCTGATCATTCTTACTTCGCCGGTAATGGTGCTGCTTTCCGGTTTGTTTTTGATGGATGGTTTGTCTAAATACAGCGAATCCATTGCCATTCGGGCTGCCGGAATCAGTATTTCCAGGATGGTCGCACCACTGATCTGGTTCGGATTTATTTTCAGTTTGATCGTGATGATCTTGGGTGAAACAGCACTCCCTCGTGCCGAAGAATACCGGCAATATATTTATACCGAAAAAATCAAAAACATGAAGATGGAAGATAAAAAATTGCGGTCGAATATTCATTATATGGGAAAGGATAACAATCTTTACTACATCGGATTTTTCGACGGATATCGCAATCTTTTGAAAACCATCGATATCACTTCCTACGAACCGGGAAGCGGTATGGTAAAAAAGAAGATTACAGCTTCCGAAGCTGTCTGGTCGGATAGTTGCTGGGTATTTGAAAATTGTAATATTCGCAATTACAATCATGGTGAGCTGACAAAGGTGGAATTTTTTGAAAAAACGACGATTCAGGAGATCGATGTTACTCCGATAGATTTTATAAAAAGTGCCAAAAAACCGATGTCGATGAACTTCTTTGAATTGCGGGATTACATTAAACGGTTGGAAAAAGTCGGAGAAAATTATCAGAAGGAATTAGTCGATCTGCATCAGAAAATTTCCTTTCCCTTTGCCAACCTGATTATTTTATTATTCAGTATTCCGTTGGTTTCCACCTCTTCCCGCAGCCGGAGTCGCGGTTTGATTTTCGGTTTGGGGTTACTGGTTTGTTTTCTGTTTCTCTCCGTATTGCGGATTTTCCAAAGTCTCGGTTATAATGGGGTTTTATCGGCTTGGCAAGCTGCCTGGATTCCCAACTTCATCTTCGCTGCCGTCGGGATTTATTTTGTTGTGAAAGCAGAGGTGTAAATGCGAATACTGATGCTTCTGGAAAAAGATTTCCCTCCGGATTTGAGAGTCGAAAAAGAAATTAAGGCTTTAGTCGAAGATGATAATAAGATTACTCTAGTTTGTTATACTCACAAACAGAAAGATGAAATTGAACACGCACAAAATATTACGATTTACCGGTATGCGATTTCAACATTTGTTCATAAAAGCAGTGTAGCAGCTCTGAAATTTCCATTTTATTTTAATTTCTGGATTAATAATTTGAATATTTTGTTTCAGAATAATTCTTTCGATGTCATTCATGTTCATGATTTGCCTTTGGCAAAGGTAGCTAAGAAATTTGCTGTGAAGTTTCATATTCCGATGATTCTGGACCTTCACGAAAATTGGCCGGCATTGTTAAAAGTATCATATCATGCCAACACTTTATTAGGGAAGATACTTTCATCTGTTAAACAATGGAGAGCTTACGAACTATCTGCTTTGAAATGGGCTGATAAACTGATTGTGGTTGTTGATGAAGCCAAAGAAAGAATTATTAAAATGGGTATTCCGGAAAGCAAAATAGAAATAGTTTCCAATACAATAAATGCCTGCGAAATCACGTTCAATAATGCTGAAAAAGTTTTTCCTCATTCTTTAGTTTATGCCGGAGGATTGAATTATTATCGTGGTCTGCAAATTGTTTTACCGGCGATTTCAAAGTTAATTGAAAAATATCCTGACTTAAAACTGTGGATTATTGGTAGCGGGAAATTTCGTAAACGATTAGATAAAATGATTATATCCTTGCATTTAGAAAAACACGTTCAGTTTACCGGTTGGTTGAGTTTTGAGAATATGTTGAAATTTCTTATGCAAGCACAAATAGCTTTGGTTCCTCATCTACGCAGTGAGCATACCGATTCGACGATTCCTCACAAACTATTTCAGTATTTTGCCGCAAACAAACCTGTTATTTCTTCCGATTGCCTACCTTTGAAACGAATTATTTCCCAAACTGGTGCGGGTTTAGTTTACAAGTTCAACGATCCTACGGAGTTGGCACATCAAATTACCTGTTTATTTGAAGATGAAAATCTATGTGATTCTATTCGAGAAAATCAGAAGAAGGCTTTGGAAAAATATAACTGGCAACGAGATTCATTGAACTTGAAAAAGCTCTACAAAAATTTGGTACAAGATTTTCCCAAAGAAAAAATATAACCGATTATGCAAAGTAGAATAGCAGATACAGCCAAACATACTATTATTTATGGTATCGGAAATG
>DAISYT010000146.1:0-5819 GCA_036825175.1 Candidatus Cloacimonadota bacterium | reverse complement strand
CTTTGTGGCAGAAAAGTCCGTGTTTAGTCTGTGCAAGTCAGCGGCAAAAACTAAACCCTCAGTCTCCGAAATGAATTCGGAGCCAGCTCCCTTAACAGGGAGCGAATAAGGAAAAGAATTTGGTGTTCTTTGCCTGTCACGCCGAAGCCTAAGCGAAGGCGGATGACCTTGTGTCTTTGTGGCAGAAAGCCATTATTCCTCATGCAAGTACTTCACCGGATCGGTATTGCTGACCACGAACACATGATAGATAATTGCTGTCATCACGATGAAAACCGACATCGCAATTCCACTGACAAACAGCCAAACCGGCAACGAAATATGATAGGCAAACCGTTCCAGCCATTTGTTGCAAACATACCAAGCCAAAGGTAAAGCGATTACATTCGCGACCAACAAAACCAGCGAATAATCCTGCAGAAGCAGCTTGAACAAATCTTTCATTTCAGCGCCGAAAATCTTGCGAAGACAGAGCATTTTCAGGTTATTTCTCACTAAAAATGCCGTGAGTCCAAACACTCCTAAAATCGACAAAACAATGCTGAGAATCGCCAGCCAAATCGTCATCTGCGAAAGATGCTCGTCAGCTTCGTATTGCTTAATAAGTTCATCTTCCGGGAAATGCTTCACAGGTGCAAACGGACTTCTCGACGATAACTCGGCAAAGACTTTATCCACATCTTCCAAAACATATTTCAAATTTTGCGGTTTGTACTTGATATGATAATAATTCGGTGCCCAAACTCCATTCGTTAACACCAAAGGAGCAATTTTATTGTGCAAAGACTGGAAATGAAAATCACTGACCACGCCGATAATTTCCGAATCGAATTTATCTTCATTTTCATTCGCCGCTGGAAAGTAAACGCGTTTTCCAATGGACTCTTCAATCAATCCAAACGTTTTGGCAAATGTGGCATTCACAATAACTTTCGCCGAGTCAGAAGCCGATTCACCGCTGAAATTTCTTCCGTATAAAAGTTCAATCCCGGCAAACGGCAAATAATTAGCGTCGACGTTCATAATTTTGGTGTTCAGCTTCACAGTTTCTTCCGGCAATACAGCATTTATAAAACCGGAATTCAATTCCTGTCCCGGCAGATTTGCAGAAACCGCCACATCGTTGATATAAGCTGACTTCATGAGCATTTCACAGATTTCCTTTGTTTTGGGTAAGTCCGGACCAAAGTTATAATATTCGTAAGCAATTACATTTTGAAGCTGATAACCCTTTTCTTTTTTATTGGAATAATTTAATTGTAGGGAAATTACCAGCGTTCCCACAAAGAAAACGATAGCCAGAACAAGCTGCAAAATAATGAAAAAACGATTTCCTTTTCCGGAACGGAACGCGCTTCTGTTTTGAAGAATAAATTGCGGATTCTGATGAGCCGTGATGAGGGCAGGATAAAATCCGGACAAAAATCCCACGACCAATAAAATTGGAATCAATAAATACAATCCAGATGTAGAAAAACGAGCATTCTCCAATTCCAATCCCATGAAGTCAGCAAAAGTGGGAAGCAGGTAATAAAAGGCTGACAATGCCAAAATAAAGCTGAGCAAAATAAACAGATAAGATTCGGAAATGTATTGGCGGAAAATCTGTCGTTTGGAAGCTCCCAGAGTTTTGCGAATGCCGATGTCCACATTCCTGCCGGCAAACCGCGCCATCGAAAGATTGATAAAATTAATGATCGAGATGATAATGACTACCAATGCAATCAGCAAAAAATAATAGATGGAGTGAATATCTTCGGTCGGTTGATCCCATATTAAACCTTGTTGGAAATGTGTGTCGGAAATTTTCGTGGCAGCCAAATCGAGATCGAAACCTTGTTCTTTCAAATATGAGGACAAATATTTTTCTTTAATCTTAGGAAAATGCCCGATGATTTGGTCGATGGAAGTATTTTTTCCCAAAATCAAATAAATATATTTATATGAAAGAGTCAGTTCTTCCGGATCATAGTCGTTGGTTTCTTCGACGTCGGGCCACTGACTGTAATCCAAAGCAATGGCGGACGAAAGAATATGCGAATTCGATGGTAAATCTTTGATCACCCCGGAAACAATATACCGGGTAGCATTGGTTGAGGAAAAAATCATTTCCTTGCCGATCGGATTTTCCTCTCCGAAATACTTTTTTGCCAGAGATTCGGTAAGCAAAAGACTGCGTCTGTTTAACAGACCGGATTCTTTGCTGCCAAAAATGAATTTCACATCATAAAGATCGAGAAAATTACGAGTTGTCATTATCCAATTATCCAAGGCAATCGGTTTATCTTCACACGTAAGTTGCAAACAAAAATCGGGTTTATGGATTTCCAGAATATCTTCGATTCCAGGGATTTCGTTCTTCATCACATTTGCCAGACTTTCCGAACAATGAGCACTGTGAGTGATGTTCTCCAGATAATTTGTTATATATTCCAGCCTGTAAATGCGGTCGTGATCTTTGATGAATTTATCGTAAGAAAGCTGGTAGAAAGCATAAAATCCAGCCAGAAGCGCCACAATAATTCCGGCGATCATGCCGAAGAGATTGATGATTGCAAATGTTTTATCACGTTTGATGCTGCGCCAAAAATACTTCAGGTTCTTAAAAAACATTCCGTCCTCCCTCTAAATCAGTGCTGAAACAAATACTTGAAATTGAGTTCAAGGTGGCAAGGAAAAAGAGGCAGAGATGAGCAATGAGACTTTGAGAGGGGGAGAAGATGGGAGGATGAGAAGATGAGATTCTTCGTGAGAGCAACGTGCACACACCCCATCCCGAAAGCTTTCGGGATACCCCTCTCAAGAGGGGATTTGCTTCAGAATGACAGTTTTTGTGTCCTTTGCCTGTCACGCCGAAGCCTAATCGAAGGCGGATGCCTTTGTGTCTTTGTGGCAGAAAAGTCCGTGTTTAGTCTGTGCAAGTCTATGGTAAATTAATGTGCTTCAAACCAATTTACTCCCACACCGATATCGACGACCAACGGCACGATTTCCGAATATGCCGCCGGAAGAGCGCTTTCCATCTCGGTTTTGATCAGATTCTTTGCTTCTTCCAATTTAGTTCTCTTCACCTCGAAAACCAGCTCGTCATGCACCTGAATGATCATTTTTATGTCGTTGTTATCTTTGATCTTATTATGCAAATTGATCATGGCAATCTTGATAATATCCGCCGCACTGCCCTGGATCGGCATGTTGGTGGCAACCCGTTCCGCTTCGGCAATTCGCATTTTATTGGAACTGTTCAATTCCGGCAGCCACAATTTCCTGCCAAAAATCGTTTCGGCATAACCTTTGCGTTTGGCAGTTTCGATACTCTCTTGAATATAATTCCGAATCGTGGGGAATTTGCTGAAATAACTATCGATGAACTGCTGCGCTTCCTGGCGGGAAATATTCAGTTCATTGGATACGCGAAACGCTCCCATACCGTACATCAAACCGAAATTAATGATCTTGGCATATCTTCTCTGATCGGACGTCACCTGCTCCTGCGGAATCTCATAAATGATACCGGCAGTCTCGCTGTGAATATCCTTTTTTTGCCGGAAGGCATTGATCATTTTTTCATCTTGGGAAAGCATCGCCAAAATGCGCAATTCGATCTGGGAATAATCGGCGGCAACCAGGATTCTGTCATCACCTCCCGCCACGAAAGCATAACGGATTTCCTTCCCCATTTCGCTACGCACCGGAATGTTTTGCATGTTGGGATTGGTGCTGGAAAGCCGCCCGGTGGAAGCCACAGTTTGATTGAAAGAAGAATGTACTCTTCCCGTTACAGGATTTACCAATTTGGGCAGAGCGGTTACATACGTCGATTCCAGTTTGGAAATGGTACGATATTCCATCAGAAGTCTGGCGATTTCGTAATCTTTTGCCAATTTTTCCAGAACGACAACATCGGTGGAAAAACCGGTTTTGGTTTTCTTTACAGGTGGAAT
This sequence comes from Candidatus Cloacimonadota bacterium, assembly GCA_036825175.1. GTDB lineage: Bacteria > Cloacimonadota > Cloacimonadia > Cloacimonadales > TCS61 > B137-G9. Next base: position 1,875 of record DAISYT010000146.1, on the reverse strand, counting down.
GCCCAAATCCTCGAACAGCACTTTTCCTAACTGTTGAGTGGAATTGATATTAAATTGCGATCCGGCAATCTCATAGATTTTTTTGGTAAGTTCTCCCAGCTGTTTTTGGTTTGCTTTGGACATCTCGTCCAGAATTTTCACGTCGATCTTCACGCCGTTTTCTTCCATTTTTGCCAAAGCATAAACCAGCGGCATCTCGATATTTTTGAATAAGTTATACAGGTTGGAACGGATCAGTTTGCTTTCAAATATTTTATATAACCGGAAGGTAACATCGGCATCTTCTGCCGAATATTCCGCCGCCTGACCGGTGGGTACCAGATCAAAAGTTATCTGCTTCTGTCCCACGCCGATCAGGTTTTTGATTGGGATCATTTCGTGATCGAATTCCTCTTTACTGCAAGCATCCAAAGCATGGCGGGAAGTCGGTCGCAACAGGTAATCGGCAATCATGGTATCGAAAATTTCATTCTCGATTTTCCATCCGGCACGCTGCAAAACCAGGTAATCGTACTTGAAATTATGTGCGATGATCAACTTTCCTGCCAACGCTTTTTGCAGTTCCGGCAACACAATTTCAGCAGGAACATTATCTGCCATCTGATGAGCGACGGATATGTAATAGGCTTTATCCGGCTGGGAACACAACGAAATTCCCACCAGTTTTGCCAATAACGGATCGGTGGAAGTAGTTTCCGTGTCCAGAGCCACGATTGGGGCAGCAGAAATCTCCGTCAGCATTTGTCGGAATTCAGCTTCATTCTCCACCAGGATCGCCTCGAATTTAATTCCTTTTTCTGCTTCCACAGGTGGTAATTCGGTTTTGTCATTCGACATAAAATCAAACTCGGCTTTATACTCCTGCTGTTTTGTTTCCGCTTTGTTTTGCACAGTTGTATTGCTGTTGGACTGGATTTTTTTAGCGATGGAATTCAACTCGAATTCCTTGAGCAAAGGTAACGAATTCACCAATTTGGTTTTATCGAAAAAGAAGGTTCGATCATCGGCAATATCCAGCGGTACATCACGCACGATGGTTGCCAGTTTTTGGGAAAGAAAAGCTTCTTCCTTGTGCTCGAGCAGTTTGGTTTGAGTACCTTTGGCAGAGATGTTTTCAATATTTTGGTAAATGTTTTCCAAAGTTCTGAATTCCTGTAAAAGCTTCTCGGCACCCTTCGGACCGATGCCTTTTACGCCGGGAATGTTATCCGCCGCATCACCGCAAATAGCCAGATAATCGATGAATTGTTCCGGTTTCAGACCATACTTTTCGATTATCGCCTTTTCATCCAGCACCACCTCTTTGGAAGGATCGTATAATTTAACGTCATCGTCCACCAATTGAGCGAAATCCTTATCGCCCGTCACGATGATCACATCGTATTCCGATTTGTATTTCTCTGCTAAAGTTGCCAACACGTCGTCGGCTTCGTAACCCGCACAGGAAATTTCCTTCAATCCGATCAGATGGAAAAATTCTTTGATCGGTTCCACCTGCTGATGCAATTCTTCCGGTGCCGGGGGACGGTTCGCCTTGTAGGTTTCGGTAATTTCATGGCGGAAAGTTTTCTCACGGCGGTCGAACGAAATCGCCACATGCTCCAGATTATAGCGGTCCATCATACGTAAAAAAGCGTTGATCGTGCCGTAAATGGCGCTGGTATTCTGTCCTTTGCTGTTGTACAGCGGATTGCGGATAAACGCAAAGAACGATCTATAAATGATCGCTGTTCCATCGATCAGAAAGAGTTTGTTTTTCATTTTTTTTACTCCAAGTTTTCCAGACTTGCCTGAAAGCGTAGTCTTCAGGTAAGAATGGACTTTTTTCATCTCGCTGTCCTTACCCCAAACTGCGTTTTGGGGCAATTCCAGCCC
>DAISYT010000145.1:1824-5824 GCA_036825175.1 Candidatus Cloacimonadota bacterium | reverse complement strand
AACAAGTTTTTCCCTCTTCATTTCCCACATTTTTCCATAAATTATTTGACTTTATACCTGTAGGTTTTAAGCAGTCTCAATTAGTTAATGAATAAAGTTTTAAAGTGATAATTAAGAATAAAATGGAGTTGTTTTATGGAAAATATTTTGAAAGTATCGGAAATGATCAATGAAGATTTGATCATCGATCTTACCAGCGATACGAAGCAGGATGCTTTGAACGAGTTGTTGGATGTGATCTGTAAAAGTCCGCTGATCACCGATTGCAAGACCTTCCGCAAGGCGATATTTGATCGGGAAAAACTGATGAGTACAGGTATCGGTTACGGCATTGCCATTCCGCATGCCCGTCATAAATCGGTGCAGAGTTTCGTGATCGCACTCGGCAGAAAAAAGAGCGGATTGCCATATGCGTCCATCGATGATAAACCCGTGCAGCTTATCTTCATGATCGGTGCTTCCGATAAACAGGATAAAGATTATATACGCTTACTCTCCCGTCTGGTGCTCAGACTTAAAAACCAGGAATTCGTGGATAATCTGCTCACGGCAAAATCGGCTGCTGAAATCTATGAATTGATTGTCCAAACAAAATAGATCTTTTTCCGAACATGAGAAAGCAATTTTAAGGAGCTGAAAAATGTACATGATTTTGCATATTAATAAAGAAAAGTATCTGGATGACGTTTTGATGGCATTAGCCGAAATCGGGGTAATCGATCCCGTGGTTTTAGCCGGAGAATCATTGGGGCATAAATTGGCATTCGATAATCCTTTATTTGCCGGTTTTCGTAAGATGTACGGTTCAGAAAAGAGTTTTGCCCGGATCGTCATGGCGGAAGCAGAAGAGCAGGATATCGAATTCATGCTGGAAGAATTGAAAAATTCCGGTATAGATTTCGTTAAGGATGAAATTGGAAAAATCTTTTTACTTCCAATCCGGAAGGTGTATTAGATGAGTAGTGAATTTTTATTATTCTTCCTGGGAGTTTCAGCCTTACTTTCGCTATTATGTTCCCGCGGTGCCACACTCATCAAATCACCTCTGATCGTCGGTTACATTATCGCCGGAGCAATTTTGGGTCCTGCCATCTTAGGTGTGATCAATAATAATCAAATAGTTTCGATGGATGTGATCAACACTCTCACCCTGTCTTTTATCGGATTTGGCGTGGGAGGTGAATTACGCTGGGCTGAACTAAAAAAATTAGGGAAAGCAATCATAATTATCGTTCTAATGGAAGCTACCGCCACGTTTGTACTGGTAGCACTAACAACAGCTCTCGTCCTGAAAAGTATTCCGATGGGTATCATTTATGGTGCGCTGGCTTCGGCTACGGCTCCGGCAGGAACGGTCGATGTGATTCGTCAATACAAAGCGAAGGGTAGTTTAACGACAACTCTTTATGCTGTAATGGGATTGGATGATATTTATGCACTCTTGATTTATACTATTTCCATTCCTCTGGCTATTATCTTTTTGGGCGGAACCACGGATTTGAGCATCGGGCAGTCACTCGTTCATGCCGGCTGGGAAGTAGTTCAGGCAATCAGCATCGGGTCGATTATGGGATTCCTGATGATCAGCGTGGGAAAGTGGCTACACGACCGGTCGTCACTTCTGATCTTTACTTTGGCGGTGGTTTTGTTGAACTGCGGCATATCGAGCAAATTGGGAATTTCACCGATTCTTTTAAACATGTCGATCGGTATTGTGGCAGTGAATAAGAACAAATTAATCGCCGGAAAGATTTTCTCTTCTTTGGGAGATTGGTCGCCACCGATCTACGTTTGGTTTTTTGTCTTGATTGGGACAAGATTAAATTTCCATTTGATAACAACTTATGCTTTGTTGGTGGTTGTGTACATTTTATCCAGAACGTTTGGTAAATGGAGCGGAGCTTTTACAGGTGCCACACTCGCCAAAGCTCCGGAGAAAACGATCAAATATCTGGGATTTACCCTGCTTTCTCAGGCAGGAGTAGCTATCGGTTTGGCTTTGGCAGCCACGCATTCTCTGGAAAAAATGAATATGCAGCATGAAGCCGATCAGGTAATCGGCGTGATGACCGCGACGACTTTCCTCATCATGCTGATCGGACCGGTATTGGCGAAGATCGGTTTGTTCAAAGCCGGCGAGGCGACTCTCGATACGGATTCCAAGTAAATCCGGACGGAATAAAATTTGCAGGAATCGACCCAAAACGCAGTTTGGGTTAAAAACTGCCGAAGAATAATTAAATAACTCACTTCAAATTAGTGAGTTAGGAATTTGATAAAGAAAAAAATAAAAAAAAGATACGGAGTGAAAAAAATGAAGATTATCGAGTGCGTACCGAATTTCAGTGAAGGACGCGATCATAAAATATTGGATAGTATTTCCGCTGTTATCAAAGCTGTGGACGGCGTAACTTTATTGGATGTCGATCCCGGTGCCGATACCAATCGAACTGTTTATACCCTTGTAGGAGCGCCGGAACCGGTAATGGAAGCAGCCTTCCGAGCTGTGAAAAAAGCTGCTGAATTAATCGATATGACCAAGCATCACGGAGCTCATCCCCGCATGGGTGCGACGGATGTTTGCCCGTTCATTCCCGTGAATGGTGTAACGATGGAAGAATGTGCCGAATATGCTCATCAGGTGGCAAAGCGTGTGGGTGATGAATTGGGCATACCGGTCTATATGTATGAATATGCCGCCACCAAACCGCTTTGGAAAAATCTGGCAGAAGTGCGTAAAGGTGAATACGAAGGATTGAAAGAGCGGGAAGGCAAACCGGAATGGAAGCCGGATTACGGTCCGCATAAATTTAATCCAAAAGCAGGTGCTACGGCAATTTCCGCTCGTGAATTCCTGATTGCTTATAATATCAATCTGAACAGCCGCGATCAGAAAAAAGCACACGATCTGGCTCTTTCCATTCGTGAAAAAGGCAGAGTGAAACGTGATGAAAAAGGTAAGATCGTAAAAGATAAAGACGGCAACAAAGTAATGGAGCCGGGGCTTTTCCAATATTGTAAAGCCGTGGGCTGGTTTATCGACGAATACAAAAGGGCGCAGATCAGCATCAATTTAACCAATTATAAAGTCACTCCGCCTCACTTGGTTTTGGAAAAAGTGCGTGAACTGGCAAAGGAAAAAGGCATCCAGATTACCGGCAGTGAATTGGTCGGATTGATTCCCAAAGAAGCCATCCTGATGGCGGGAAAATATTACTTGAAAATGATGGGGGAAAGTGCCGGTCTGCCGGAAAATATGATTATCGAAACAGCCGTGCAGTCCATGGGATTGGCAGATCTGGCAGATTTTAACATCGATGAAAAAGTGATCGAATATGCTATCGCCGCTAAAAATAATCTGGTGAACATGACTTTAACGCATTTTGCCGATGAGCTTTCCACCGATTCTCCTGCTCCCGGCGGAGGCAGTGTGGCAGCGCTTTGTTCTTCCATTTCGGGCGCTCTTTCCGCCATGGTTTCCAATCTTACTTTCGGTAAAAAAGGTTACGAAAAAGTGTGGGAAGAAGCAGCTTCATTGGCAGAAGCAGGGCAGAAAGTCAAAGAGCTTTCCCTGCATGCTATCGATACCGATACCCTGGCTTTCTATGCCATGATGGAGGCAATGCGCCTTCCTAAAAATAGTGATGAAGAAGAGAAAATTCGTAAGGCAGCCATCCAGGAAACTACCAAAAAAGCGATCCTGGTGCCGTTGGAAACTCTGGAAATTGCTTGGCAGGCAGTCGAACTTGCACAAAAAGTGGCAGCTATCGGTAACGCCAATGCTCTTTCCGACGCCGGTGTGGCAGCTATCACAGCCAATGCAGCCGCCAAAGCCGCTTATTTGAATGTGAAAATAAATATGGGCAGCATCGAAGATGAAAAATTCAAATTCGACATTCTCACTCAGGCAGAAACTTTATTGAACCAGGTGGATAAAATTGCTTTGCAGGTGGAGAAAGAAATCAGGGAAAAGGTTTAAAATTTAAGATTTAAGATTTAA
>DAISYT010000145.1:0-1724 GCA_036825175.1 Candidatus Cloacimonadota bacterium | reverse complement strand
AAAAGGGAAAAACGTCTTTGAAGCATATTTTTGAAGAAGCCGTTCTGAATACTGCTCAGGCAGAATTTTCCCTTCATCCCGAAGCGACTTTGATCGATTATTATAAATTGTTTTTCCAGGCGACGTTTGGTCCGAAGCATTTTATGTTGGATGAAATTTCGGCGAAAAACTGGTTGAAACAGGAGCTGGCTTCGGCTCAGAGTTTCGAGCCTTTTCTGTTTCAATGCATCTCATATAAACGTACATTTTACCGGGTAAATCTGGCAGTAATTCTGCGGAAACTCGTGAGCCCGGCAGATTTTTTAGCAGGATTTATTGCCAGCAGTTTGGAAGATATTCCACTCGCAAAAAATATCTGGATCGAGGAGTGGCAGCAGATCGAGCAAATCCTGCAAAAATCTCCTCTCAAAATCGAAGATTTTGAGGAAGCCAGCCGGAAGCTGCAAAACCAATTAAATGCTGGCGATATGGTCGTTTCTCACAGCTCCGTTTTTCGCCAGACTTACCATCCGCATTACCGATTATTTAACGAGACTGAATTTAAAAAATTAGGATTATAAATGAAAATTAAACGAACTTTTTTTCTATTCCTGCTCATCATTTCCAGCTGTTTATTGGCAGAGGAAATTTCCTTCTCAGCGGAATTCGATTCGATCAAAGTAACGGATGGACCTTATTTATTCTGGCAGGGCGATTCGTTGATAGCAGAATATTTTTATGTCGGTCAGTACCACCGAAAAGCTGTCGCAAAATCCCAACTGGAAACTCAGCCTTTTACCATCGAAGTACTGAATTTTTCTCAAAATATTCTTCCTCAACCTCAGGCTCAGAACGACCACTTTCCGCCCGTCGATAAGTTCTTTGTGCTCAGTGATATTCACGGTCAATTTGCCAAAATGAGACAAATCTTACTCGCACAACAAATAATCGACGAAGACAATAACTGGCATTGGCAGAATGGGCATCTGATTATTGCAGGCGATGTTTTCGATCGTGGCATGGGCGTGACAGAAGCGCTTTGGCTCATTTACCAGCTGGAACAGCAGGCTGCCGTAGCCGGCGGTGGCGTGCATTATCTTCTGGGAAATCACGACCTTCTGCTCTTTCAGAATGATATCAGATATGTGCACGAAAAATACGTTAATGTCTCTCACCGCTTGGAAAAAACTTATTCCGAAATTTTCTCTGCAGAATCCGTACTGGGACAATGGTTGCTAACGAAGCCGGTGATTATCGGGATGAACGATTTTCTGTTTACTCATGGCGGTATCAGTCCGCAAACAGCGGAAAAATTCTCCGAAACGAAAATGATAAATGCTTTGATCGAAGCATATTTACAGACTTCTGAAAAATCAGAAAACATTGCCTTCCTAACCGGAAATAACGGACCTTTATGGTATCGTGGTTATTTTCAGGAATCGAAGTATTATTCTTTAATTTCCCAAAAAGAAATAGACAAAATTCTCCAGATTTTTGCAGTTCACAAGATAGTTGTGGGTCATACAACACAGGATTCTATTTGCACTTTATGGCAGGGAAACATCATCGCTGTAGATGCCGGCATCAAATACGGCGACAGGGGAGAAGGCTTGTTATGGCAGGAAGATGAATTTTATCGTGCGAAGGCTGACGGATCCACACAAAAGTTATTTAAAGAATAATTTTTCAAATGAGTTCTGCATAATTAGTAGAAAAATAGAGTGTATTTTGTAGTAAATGACAAC
>DAISYT010000144.1:0-5834 GCA_036825175.1 Candidatus Cloacimonadota bacterium | reverse complement strand
TTAATGATGATAACGTTATCACCACAATCAACATGAGGGGTAAAATTAGGTTTGTATTTGCCTCTCAAAATTTTAGCGACTCTCTACGCCATACGCCCCAACACCATGTCGGTTGCATCCACCAGATACCAGCTCTGCTGAATCTGGCTTGCTTTCGGTGCAACAGTTTTCATGCTTTCTCCTTTATTCTTCTATAACTTATGATCGAGACCGATCCAATATTTAAAGCTCGGTTTTACTGTCAAGCAGAATGAACGATAAGCTTTTGTTTTACCGTTTTTACGTAAAATGAACTCATGCTTTTAAATTAAAAAACGTAATTTTCCTTTGCCAGGAATACACCTCGTTTCAGTTTGACCTCAGAAAATGAAAAAGAAGCTTGGATGTAAGAATGAAAATCGCAAGTAATACACGCATAAAACTGGCAATAGTCGCTATTTTATTGCTTATCATAATCATAGACACGATCGTGATTGGATATTTGCAGAAAAAAATCAAGAATATCACGATCATCAGTTGGCAGGACAGAACTCTGATCAAGGTCTCCCCGATTTCGATCAAAGAGCCTGCTATCCTTGTTTCTCAGGAATTCATCGATCAGTTCAATCATTATAAATCCCCGTTCAACGATGGATTAACTTTCAACCAACTGATCGAAAAATATATCAAAAACAAATGGACGGATCATTACGGAACCAGTCGCGGTACCCGTGAAAAAAGAAGAATCCATGAAGGAATCGATCTTTTCGCTCCGGAAAATACTCCGGTTTACCCCTTGGCGGAATATGGAATTGTTACCGAAGCCAGTGATAATCCGCATTTCCTGGTGGAAGTGGAATTCACGAAACCGGATGGTTCCAAAGATACGATGAAAGTGGAATATGGCAAAACCGTACGCATTCTGTATCCCGAAGGCATCGAAAGTACATACACTCATTTGAATGAAGTATACGTGCAAACCGGACAGGAAGTGAATGGTAATACAATCGTTGGTTTGACGGGTTTAACCGGAAATATTAAAAATAGCGGGAAAGCATCTCATCTGCATCTGGAACTGAGAGACTGTTTCAATAAATCTTTCGATCCGCGTGATCGTCTGCGATTTAATCAGGGTTCGTTAAAATATTTTCTGGATCATCTCAAACTGGAAGATTGAGAATTATTTCTTCGATTTTTTACATAAACAGTTTGATCACACGATCACAGATCGTTTGCAGCGGATACATCTCCGGCATCACGGTGTAATCGAAAGCCACCCCATCCATGATCGATCCGAAAAGTAATACTTCTAACTCTATTTCCTGCGAACTCAGCCGATCCTGATAAATTTCCAGGAAAATTCCCATCACTAAAGGGAAAAACTGCTCCTGATAAAATTGATTAAAACCTGCGAGTTTGCTGGCGATAGACTGCTGAGTAATAATGTTTTGATACAATTTCCAGAAACTCATATTAGCCTGAAGAGACTGAACGAAATTATGCATCAAATTGGTTAGTTTCTGTCCGGCTGTTTGTTCTTCCTGATTCAGCCTGATTATATCGGTAAAATAGTCAAAACCTTGAATAAGAATAGCTTCCAGGAGTTTTTCCTTGCTCTCAAAATAATTGTAAAGCAATCCTTTGGAAATCCCGGCAGTTTTTGCGATAAGATCGATAGTTGTGGCTTGATAGCCGTTTTGAGAAAACAATTCCAACGCTGTATTCATGATGAGATCATGTGATTTTTTCCTCATTTCGGCAAATTTACTTTTCTCTTTTTGCACCATTTTTTCCTCTTTTTATCTGTGGAAGGAATTTTTTTTCCGCAAGAAGCTGGTCAAGATAAATTTGTTACTTCCGGTTTTTACCGCCTAGAAAAAAAAAGAGAAAAAGAATTTGACTTATGCACCTATGTGCATTACTTTATCCCCAGAATAAAAAAAATAGAGGATTGATTATGCCGAGACCGAAAAAGAAAAGGCTGGTTCATCAGCCTCCGCTTTATAATTCGTTCAAACCTGTCGGCGTTCGTATGAGCAGCCTGGAATCCATCTCGTTAACTTTAGACGAATTGGAAGCCATTAGGCTTACGGATTATCTTGGTAAAGAGCATTCCGAAGCGGCGGAAGAAATGGAAATTTCCCGTTCCACTTTTACACGTTTAGTGGAAAAAGCCCGCAGTAAAGTCGCTCATTTTCTGATCGAAGGAAAGCAGCTTTATATCGAAGGCGGAGACATTCATTTTCGGGGAAACATCTTGCGTTGTGAGCATTGTGGTCATATGTTCAAAACCGATTTTGATCATTCGGCGGAAGTCTGTCCCGCTTGTGGTTCACCCGATCTGCTCGATTTTGCCGGCGGATTTGGACATGGCAGATGTTGTCGAGGATTTAATCAAAACAGGAGGTAATTATGCCAAGAGGTGATCGAACAGGTCCGGATGGAATGGGACCGATGACAGGAAGAGGTTTGGGATATTGTAACAACTTCGATAGTCCGGGTTATACCAAGAACATTCCGGCAGGAATGGGCGAACGTTTCGGATGTCGTGGCGGTGGTTTGGGACGCGGTTTTCGTAATCGTGCCCGAACATATTGGAATTACATTTCGCCGGCTCCGGCAAATTACGATGCAAAATCTCAAAAAACTTTTCTGGAAAACGAAATCAAAATGCTAAGTCAGCAACTTGAAGAGATGAAAAACAGGTTGTCGAAGTTATCCCCGGAGGAATAACTCGATCCGGGCAGGGGTTACTCTCTCCTCCCCCTGCCGATTTTTTCTTATGAGAAATAGAAACTATCGTTTTCGTAACCGCAGAAACAGCAATGCTTCGGTCGGATCGTCATTATTTTCGACGATCATAACTGTAATTGTCGGCATTGCAGCCAAAGATTTGGTAAACGAAAACAGCAAGGTCAAAGCTTTCATCAAAAATGTCTTCTCACCCAAAAGAATAGAAGAGCCTTCCCCAAAAGCAGTAATCGAAGGCAAATATACGATTATGGATGAAAATCCAAAAATAGAAAAATAAAACTTATTGGAGAAAATTTATGAACAAAAAAATTGCCATTCCCACCACCGGAGGCGTCTTGAGCGCTCATTTCGGTCATTGTGAAAAATTCGCCATTTATGATCTGCAAGATAACAAAATCGTGAAAGAAGAATTTATTACTCCTCCGCCACACGAACCGGGTTCTCATCCCGCTTTCCTTAGAAATTTGGGTTGTGACACCATTATTGCCGGTGGCATGGGAAGCAGAGCTCAAGACCTTTTTGCCCAAAACAATATCGAAGTGATCATCGGATTGAATTCGGATAATTTGCAAGGCTTGGTAGAGCAGTACATCGCAGGAAATCTGGAATCCGGCGACAATCTTTGTGATCATTAAATAGCTCACGAATGAACACCAAAAAAGGTCCCCTCTTGAGAGGGGTGCGGCTTTAGCCGTGGGGTGTGTTAAAATTCTGTTAATAACACATTCGTGAAAATCGGCGCATCAAAAAAGGAAAATTATGAAAATAGCGATTGCCAGCGGAAAAGGCGGAACCGGAAAAACAACTCTTTCCACCAATCTGGCTCATTTTTTAGCAACTTCCGAACGGGTGGTTCTCGCCGATCTGGACGTGGAAGAACCGAATTCCGGGCTTTTCATTCGGGGAGAATTGCAGCTTCGGGAAGACAAATTTAAACAAATTCCCAACTGGCTTAAAGAGGAATGCACGCTTTGTGGAAACTGTCAGAAGGTCTGTAATTTTCATGCGATTATCAAGCTGGGAAAACAGATCATGGTTTTCCCTGAATTGTGTCATAGTTGCTTTGCCTGTAGTGAATTATGCCCAGCCAAAGCTTTACCCATGCTCCCACAAAAAATGGGAGAATTGAAGCATTTTATTTTGGCTGGCATCGATTTTATCGAAAGCAAACTGGATATCGGTCAGGAACAAGCGGTTCCGCTGATAGCGCAGACCTGGGAATATGTGGATGCCCATTTCGGAAATGATCGCATCAAACTGTTCGATTCGCCGCCCGGCACTTCCTGCCCGGTGATCGAAGCAACTAAAAATGCCGATCTGGTGATTCTGATCACCGAACCGACTCCGTTTGGATTGCACGATTTGAAACTGGCAGTGGAAACTATGCGGGAATTGAAAAAGAATTTTGCCGTCGTAATCAATCGTTTCGGCATTGGGAATGACGATGTCATCGATTATTGTGGGCAAGAAGGTATAGAGATTTTGGCGAAGCTGCCCAATGACCGGCGCATCGCCGAACTTTACTCCCGCGGAGAATTGATTTATCCGAAGATTCCTGCTTTCAAAGCTGAGTTACAGAAGATTGCAGATTATGTTTTAAGACTACAAATCAGGAGCAGCAAATGAAAGAAATCGTGGTTATTTCCGGAAAAGGCGGAACGGGAAAGACTTCTATCACGGCATCGTTTGCGCTGCTGGGCGAAAAAAACGTCATCGTGGCAGACTGCGATGTGGATGCTGCCGATATGCACCTGCTTTTGCAACCGGACTGGCATTTTTCGGAAGAATTTTTCAGCGGCGTCGCTGCCGAAATCGATCAGGGAAAATGTATCAAATGCGGTAAATGCGCTAATGTCTGCCGTTTTCATGCCATCCCGGTCATCGACAAAAAATACGTAATAAATAATCTAAACTGCGAAGGTTGCGGTTATTGCTACCAGATTTGTCCGCGAGACGCCATTACGATGGTCGAACAAAATGTAGGGAAATGGTTTGTTTCCAACATTAAAACCGGTAGTAAAATGGTGCATGCCAGACTCCGATCGGGAGCGGATAATTCCGGCAAACTGGTGGCAAAAGTGAAGAATGAAGCCAGGAAAATAGCTGAAAAAAATGGCGTTGGTTGGATTTTGGTGGATGGCTCTCCCGGTATCGGTTGCCCGGTGGTTTCTTCGCTTTCCGGAGCCGATCTGGTGGTGTTGGTCACAGAACCTTCCGTTTCCGGTTTGCATGATCTGGAGCGGGTTTACGAATTAACCAAAAAGTTTCACCTTCCGTCCGGATGCATCATCAACAAAGCCGATATAAATCCTGAAGTTGTGGGAAAGATCAAAACGTTCCTGCAGAAGGAAAATATCACGCATCTGGCTGATCTGCCTTACGATGAAACATTCACCAAAGCAATGACTTTCGGAAAAACGATCATCGAATCTGGTGAAAGTGAAATTAAAAACACTTTACAACAGATTTGGAAGAAAATAAATAATTTACTCACAGACGAACGGGAAAAAAGTTGATCAAATCAGTGTTTATCCGTGTAGATCAGTGAGTTAAAAAAAATTCCGGCTTCGCAGTTTACGCCGGGATAAAGGGAGGAAAAAGTATGAAAATTGCATTTACCGCCAAAGGCGCAGATTGGAATTCTCCAATCGATCCCAGATTTGGCAGAACCGAATTCATCCTGATCTACGATGAGGAAAAAGACGAATTATCCAATTTTGATAATCGTGCCATCGAAGGTGTGGAGCACGGTGCCGGACCTCAAACCGCTCAGAAAATGTTCGATCTGAATCCGGATATTCTGGTTACCGGGAACGGTCCCGGTGGCAACGCTGCCCGTGTTTTAACACAGGCAGACATAAAAATTTATGCCGGCGCCGGCGAAATGACGATCAAAGAAGCTTACGAAGCTTTTAAAAACGGCAAGCTGAATCTGGTCTGATCTCAGCGGTAAGTTCATCGATGCAATACGTTAATTTCGACCTGGTTTTTATTTTGAATAAATGCGTTAACATCTTTGAAATTAAACAGATAAAACTGTGAAAAATATTAATAATGATAATTTAGAAATCAAAAAATAAGGAGAGAAAAAATGAAGAGTT
>DAISYT010000143.1:0-5856 GCA_036825175.1 Candidatus Cloacimonadota bacterium | reverse complement strand
GACAAGATAACCTGAAAAAAAATCCACTTTTTGAGTTAAACTCGGTAAAGGGGAGTTTGAGAATAAGAATAAAATATCGTCATTCTGAGGAATTCTTCATAGAGTCCGACGAAGAATGTAATAAAATAAGTTTTATTGAAGTAAGTTACACACCCCATCCCGAAAGTTTTCGGGACACCCCTAAGCCAAAGGTTTACAAGCCATAGGATTGCTTATAAATCTCAAGAGGGGATTTTATATCTCGATTTCCTTCGGATCGCTTTTCAGGGGAACAACCTGCCATTCTTCCTCATCATCATCCCAATCGGTGATTTTTTCCACCGGCATTTTCATATATTTTCCCCAGGCTGTAACGGCTATCTCGCCATTGGGCAACAGCAATTCACCGGTACCCTCGAAGCAGCGTTTATTCTGGTTGGTGATTCTGCCGACGGCTTTCAATTCCATATCATAGGGAACGGGTTTACGGAATTTCACGTTCAGTTCGATGGTTACACCCCAGATTTCCGGGTTAGTAATCATAATCGCTCTGCCGATAGTTTCATCCAGAATGGCGCTGGCAATACCGCCGTGCATCCTGCCCGGGTAACTCTGATGTTTTTCATCTGGTGTGAAAGTAGCAACAAGTTCGCCGTTATCCAAGGCATAAAATCCGGCTCTGAGACCGTAATCGTTCTTCAATCCGCAAACGAAACAGAGTCTGCTGTTTTGGTGTTTTTGTGTTACTTTGTGTTTCATGATTTTTTATCCTTCATTAAATCAAATACGTCGCTATCCGAGACCACGCCAACTCGTTTAGCAAAAGGTAAGGTTGCTGCTCGCAGTTTACGGAATTTGGAAATTGAAAGAGTTCTCTGAATGGATCGCTGAGCAAAATCGTTGATGGAAATACCTTCGGTTTTACAAACTTCGCTCAATTCTTCGTACTCTTCATTTGATAAAGTTACAGTTATTTCAAACATAATTTAATCCTTGTCGTTATTAACTCAAGCTTCGTATTGAGTCAATTCCTGCGATTTTTCAACCGTTCCACAGGAATTGAAGGTTTCTATATTAAATCTTAAATTTTCCATCTTAATTTTCTTTCACTTTCTCCCAATCTTCAACTTCGCCTTCCACCACCACAAACAGCGGATGCGTTTCAGGAAAATCTATTTTTGCAATTTCAGCCAGTTTTTGCGGATGGCGTTTTGCCAGTTTGGCTTTCAGAAAATTCCACTCGTATTCCAGCTGACCGGAAGTAACTTCCAACCTGATTTGTTGCTTTATTTCAGGAATTTTGGCTTGGTTGAAATGATAGTTTCGTTTTTCGGATTCCCGGTAAATTCCCTTCAAAAAAATAGCAATCGCAGAAAGCGGATCGGCAGATGCCCGAAAACGGATCAATTGCGGATGTTGGCGGTAACCTTTGGTTTTATCCTGTAAAACAGCCAACGCCAGAAGCGCTTCCCGCCAGGCTGCCACCAGACCTTTGTTATCGAGGTATTGGGGATGAAGTGACCAAAGCCGCATAAGACAAGCTTTATTTCCTGCCGGTAGCCGGAATACAATTCTGATAAAATGGGAAACTGTTTTCCAACGAATGATTCGAGAATTTATTGTTACATGTGAAGTTGTAATATTCTGAGCTTAAAAAAAGTTTATTAGCCACTTTCGCCAAATCGATCGAATTTAAAATTTCTGTTGTGATCACGCGTTTGTTATCCCAGAAAATGATCGAATTCAAATATTCCGTCACAATCCCGGAAGAAAGTAAATGCAGAACAAATTCAGCTTCCTGCAAAGAGTTACAAGCGATGTAGTTGCAGGTATCATCGAGAATAAAAGGTTTTTCGTTAAAAGAGCCGATTAGCCTGAAATTAAGTTTTTTATACAAACTCGAAATGGCGATTTTGTAATTTGAAAAAGCATATTCACCCACGGAAAAAACAGCATATTTTGCTTTATTTTTATAAATCGAGCTTTTCCGATTATTCAAAACAGCTTCATGCAATTCCAGATAATTCCAGGTTTTCGGGAATTTGTATTTGATATATTTTGTGTCTTCTCCCACGTAATGCTGGGTAACCAAAACAAATTTGCTGCTCTCGATGGTTTTGCCATTGGCAATATCAGAACTTTTTAACAGCGGATAAATCAAGTCCGGTTCGATCTCCACGATTTGATTAAAACCATTGTAAAGCTGTCCGTCCTCTTCCCGGAATTCCATAACTTTACTCGCATCGTGCTTGAATCCGTTTCTCCAGATGTAATCGGAAACACCATCGATGAAACCGTATTTTTCATAGCGTTGAATATCAGAAATTAGACGATTATTTTCGTAACCAATAGTTCTGTTATATTTATCAAAATCGAGATCATCATAAATCCGGCAGGTATTTTCTGTAGAAAATGTGTCATTCTGACAAAAAAACAAACAAGCATCCACACTGGCAGCGAAGTGTTTTGTTGCATCGATCATGAAAATACGCTGCTGCTTAAGTGGAATGCCATCCTTCCAACAACGCATGAGGATTTTACGGGCTACCGAAGTTTTGCATAACATAGCTAATGAAAAGGGAATTGCGGTAAGTTTTCGAATAATATCTAAAATAATGAATTCGGATATATCAAAATTGCTTTTACCAGTAATTGCCTCGATGCCTCTGTCTCCGTTAAAATTTCTTTTGGATGGCAGATTTTCGCTGTTTAATGCTCCGAGTTCCGAATTTGTAACCCAGGGAGGATTGCCGATAATCAACAATTCATTTTCGGATTTAACTTCCATATTTTGCGTAAGATCGGATAAATCAAAATGAAAAAAATCATCTTGAAACAGGGAAATTTTTTGAGTATTTTTGATGTATTTCGGATCCTTCTTCAAAGTCTCTAAGTGAGAGAAATTAATTTCCAACCCGTAAGCTTGTTCGATTTCTTTCCAGGAATGAATAGCTGCCAGCAAAATACTGCCCATACCGCATGTAGGTTCGATAACATATTTTGGTGTTATATTTAACGCGGTGAGTATCGTACAGATGTGATCCGCTAATAAAGTGGGAGTTTGAAAATCACCATAGATTTTTTTTAATCTGTGAAACTTCATTTTAAGCGAATTACTCCTTCCACCTCTCCTGCTTTTTCGATGATTCTGCTATATTGCAATCGCCATTGCAATGCATTTGAGATGGTCAAATAACCGATTTTCGGTTTGTTCGATAAAATTCTGGCAGCTAAATCTCTAACAGAAATATCATCGACCGGCAGATTTTTATCCATCAATAAAGCGACAATATCATCCGAATTTCCATCGTTATCGAGATTGTTGCAGATTTGCCTTGTTATCTGATAATCCGCCGTATGTTCTTTATTTACAAATATCACGTGCAATATGTTCATGTTTCCGGTACGTTGTTGATGATCGTCTGTTTTATCGTACACAAAGACCAATAACGAATAACCTAATCCATAAATTTTTTGTTCAGCAGATCTAAACGGACAAGAAGATTGAGGTTGTTTGATGGAAGTCGTTTTCATATCTACTTCGAGTTCCGGAAAATCTATTCCTCTGGCAGAATTGCCTTCCTGATAAGTATATTTGCTTTTTAAATAAGCCTGAAATTTATGTTCAAAATATGTACCGATGGCTTTTCCATCCGTGGTTCCATAAATGGATTTTTCATGTTGAGATGATTCAATTTGTGCAAAAATATCCGCTTCCTTTTTCAATACGGCAATGTTTAACGATTTCATAGAAATCTTCTTTCTGTTATGCTGATCCGTGTTTTACAGAAAGCACCTCATTGTGCACTTTCAAGGCTTATCAACAAAATTTAAACTCTGAAAATCCTAATTAAAAGAATTTTTGAGAGTACCTTTTTCAGAGTTTGTCGTGGTCGTTGTTTTTCTTCGTGCCAACCATGATGGCTGCCGGGAAGAGCACCACGTAGGCTATAACTAAAATGATAGGCGAAATAGTTTTATCGCCGGTGCTCATGACGATATAGCCGACAATCGTCGCCAAAATGGCGATAATCAGTAAAATGGTGTTGGTTTTATTAAAGACAAATCTCATTTTTTATCTCCTACATTAATTTCTTCGAGTAATTCTTCGGATAATCTCACCGAATCTTCATCATCGTTGATATCGACTGCCATTTTCAGGTATTTCTGCGCTTCGTCCTGTATATTCAAAGCCAGATAAATGGCGCCGAGGTGATAAGCTATCTCACTATTTTCTATCGGATTGGAAAGCGGAACATTCATACTTTCCAGAGCCTTTCCGGGTTGACCGTCCACAAAATACAGCCAAGCCAGGCTATCCCAGATCATTTCACTATCCGATTTCAATTTTACAGCGTCCTGCAAAAGTTCGTAGGCGAGAGTGAAGTCATCCCGATATTTGCTTTTTGCGATGATATAACCGAGTGCATTTTTCAGATCGGCATTATCGGGATAAAGTTCGATGGCACTCAACAAAATTTTCTTCAGATTTTCGTAAGTATCATATTTTTCTGCCAGCATGGAATAACGCAGAAAAGTAACCAGTGCCGGCTGCGGATTTTCATAAAAATCTCTCATGCAAACCGCATAAGAAAGCGAATCCTGGTTCGTGGCATAAAGAATGGCGGAAGCTATTTCCAAAGAAGAATAAACCGAATCCGGCACCAGATCGATAAATTCGATTGCCCGGTCGATATCGTGCGAATTTTGCAGCCAGAGCGTGGCAGCTCCCAGATTCATATCATTTTCCACCAGAAAATCCGGGCTGATCTTATCGAGAGTATCGAGCGCCTCGGTTCCCTCGTAAAGAGCCGTGTACATCATTGCCAGAACGTATTTTACCACGTTGGAATTATTGGTCAGCTCTTCATATCGCTGCAAAACGTCGATCAGGTTTTGCTGCAAAACTTCATCGTGCTCGAAATCATAATCGAAAACAAAATCGCGGATCATCTCCAGTTTATTGGATTTTGCCAGAATCGCCACCGTGCCCGGAAAGTCTCCCGAATCGAAATACAATTTTGCCAGATAGGTATAAAAAGACGCTTTCATTTCAGACTGAATTTCACCCAATTCCTCCAGCAGCGTACCGGCTTTTTTGCCCACTTCGTAATCTTTGTTATTGATTGCAGCAAAGAAGAGTAATTTTAGAATATCTTCCGTTCCCACCCGATAAATGTATTCCCGATTTTCGATCACTTTGTCCCACTGCTTACCGGTGAAGTATTTTCCCACCAGAAAGCTGATCAAGCCATCGGAAACGGTTTTGCCTTCGTCCAGTCTTTCCTGAATGATCTGGAGAACTTTATCTTTTTGTCCTGCCTTATCATAAGCGGAGAGCAGTGTTTTCAGGGTTTGTTCATCATCCCATTTTTGATAAGCTTTGGTCAGTACATCCATTCCCTTTTCGGCGTCGATCTCGCCAATAATTCCGGCGAGCATCAGCACATCTTCTTCCTGTTTCCAGGGAAGTTTGAGGGCTTTGTATAACATTTTTTCGTCGGCAGGAGGGAAGTATTTTTTCTGAAAGACATAATACAGTGACAACGACCTCATGCTTACTTCCTTTTCCAGAGCGGTTTTGTAGAAGAAATCAGCACGCAGATAATTTTCCTGAATGCGGTAAGCATCCGCTATTAATTGCAGCATTTTTACGGTATAATTTCCTTCCGCAAAATACTTTTCACCCAACTCGGTCATTTCCCGCGTATCTTTCTGATTTACATAGCAAGAAACTGCCAGCGTTTCAATCAGCCTTTCTTTGATATAAACGGATTGAGGATCGGCAGCGACAGCTCTTTTGAAGAGATTGATCGCCGTATCGAAATCATTTGCTTCCAGAGCGATTTCCGCCATCGAATAATAATTCGTGGAAAA
>DAISYT010000142.1:0-5911 GCA_036825175.1 Candidatus Cloacimonadota bacterium | reverse complement strand
AACGCTATCGACACGATGATCGCATACGAGATGCAAGGTGTGGAATTTGTGGCTGCCAATACGAACATTCAAGACCTAAAACGTTCTCGTGCTCAGATTAAACTGCAATTGGGAAGAGAAGTTACCAGAGGTTTAGGAGCAGGAG
Organism: Candidatus Cloacimonadota bacterium; assembly: GCA_036825175.1. Taxonomy (GTDB): domain Bacteria; phylum Cloacimonadota; class Cloacimonadia; order Cloacimonadales; family TCS61; genus B137-G9. The sequence goes on along the minus strand of DAISYT010000142.1, from coordinate 5,766 downwards.
CCAATCCCGATGTGGGTCGCAAAGCGGCGGAAGAATCACGCGAAGACATCAAACGCATTATCAAAGATGCCGATCTGATCTTCATCGCTGCCGGAATGGGCGGAGGAACGGGCACCGGTGCGACTCCGGTAATCGCGCAATTGGCAAAGGAACTGGGAATTCTTACCATCGGCATGGTGAATCGTCCGTTCATTCATGAAGGAAAAAAACGCACGGTAAATGCGGAAAAAGGCATTCAAAAACTTACCGAGCAAGTCGATACTCTGATCGTGATTCCCAACGAAAAAATGAAAGAAATCATGCCGAATCTCACCGTTTTGGAAGCCTTCAAACAAGCCGATACCATTTTATATGAAGCTGCTAAAGCCATTTCCGATATCATTCATTTCAGCGGACACATCAGTGTGGATTTTGCCGATGTGAAAACCGTGATGAGCAATCGTGGCAAGGCTTTGATGGGTTCCGGAATGGGAGAAGGTGATAACCGGTCTCTGGACGCTACTCATCAGGCTTTGAATAATCCCCTGCTTGCCGATATCGCGATAGAAAATGCCAAAGGAGTGTTGATCAACATCACTGCCGGCAAAGATTTCCGCATCGATGAATTGGGTGATATCGTGACGGAAGTCGCCAAAAAAACCGGCGACGAAGGCGATATGATCAATGGATTGATCGTCGATGAAAAGATGGAAGGAAAAGTGAAAGTCACTGTCATTGCCACCGGACTGGATACGCCGGGCACCACCCAATATGAACGGGAAATTATTATACACGATAAGGTGGATGACAGCGAAGATATCGGAAAAACTCTGCGCCGAATCAGAGACACGGATTCGCTGAGTTTGCATAAAGAACCGGAACCGGAAACCAAAGACTTCCCGGGCAAACAAATGGAAATCCCGGCATTTTTAAGGAAGTTTTCTAACTAATGAATACCGTAATTATTCGATTTTTAATTTTAGCTTTTTCCATTTATCTGGTGGGAAAGCTAACGAATTTATTTCATATCGATAATTTTGCAACTGCCATTCTGGCAGCGATTTTGCTGGCTGCCGTTAATGCCATAGTTCGACCGGTCATGATCTTCCTGACTCTGCCCATCACTTTTTTAACTTTGGGTATTTTTTTACTTTTCATCAACGGCTTCTGTCTGCTGTTGGTCTCCAAACTTGTTCCCCAATTTCAAGTGAAAGGCTGCTTTACGGCAGCTCTTGCTTCCATTCTGATTTCTATTGTGAATATGCTGTTGGAGATTTGGATCATTTAATCCAATCCTATTTTGAAGGATCGTTACCTTCCAACGGAAACTGTGAGAGAATAAACGTGAATTATCTGGAAATTTATAAAACACTTAAACAAAAATTCGATTTGAACCTGGATAAGATTGAAATTCCTTCTTTGCACACTCTTATCTCCAATCTGCATTTCGAATCTTTCAATGCCCACCTGCTACCGGGACGGGCATCGCATTATTGCAAAGAACATAACAAGGAATTCCCCGCTGCCAGCGGTTTTATTTCCAATCTGAACGCACCGCATCTGAATCAGATCGCCAACGTTCCCGATTCCGAAATCGAAGAGAATATCAACTTCAAATACAGCATTTTGTCGCCGCTTCCTGCCGATAAAAACGGTAAAGTAAGGAAGAAAACGCCGAAGGGAATTATTTTTCTGCTGCACGGTTTGAACGAAAAAGACTGGAATAAATACCTGCCGTGGGCTTACAAACTGATGGAGCTTACCGGCAAAATGATCGTCCTCTTCCCCATCGCTTTTCACATGAATCGCGCTCCCAAACTCTGGTCGGATGCCAAATTCATGACCAAAGTGAACGAAGAAAGAAAATCGTTTTTTCCTAAAATCGGGAATTCATCGTTTGCCAATTCCGCTCTCAGCAGTCGTCTGCAATTTTATCCGCAGCGTTTCCTCTGGTCGGGTTTGCAGACTTATTTCGATATTATTCAACTCATCCGGGAAATTCGGGAAGGCGTCCATTCAATCATTCCCAAGCAGGTTTCCATCGATTTCTTCTCATATTCCATCGGTAGTTTCCTGGCTACGATTCTGCTGATGACAAATTCCTACAACTATCTGCAGGATTCCCGGCTCTTTCATTTTTGCGGCGGACCAACCCTGAACAGAATGTCCGCTGCTTCCAAATATATTTTAGATAGCGAAGCCAATATAGCTGTTTATTCCTATTTCATCGAGCATTTGGAACAGGAATTGAGAAAGGACGAAAGACTCAGCCACTATTTCAGTCAACTTCACCCGGAAGGCAGTTATTTCCGTAGTATGCTGGATTTTCATAAAATGCAGTCTTTCCGCGAACACAGATTCAAAGAACTTTCCAAACAGATAGCGGCGCTCGCACTAAAACACGATGTCGTGGTTCCGCCTCCCGAAGTGCAGAACACTTTGCAGGGTTCGGAAAGAAAAATCCATATAAAGGTGAAGGTGCTGGATTTCGACTATTTGTACGATCACGTCACACCGTTCCCTTTGCAGGAAAAAATCGCCGAAGAAGTGGATAAACAGTTTAATCGCGTTTTCAAGATAGCTGCGCACGATCTGAAATGAACGCCCAGATTTTTTCTTTTTGTGCCATGCAGCCGCAGGATTATGATTCTTTGATCGAATTGTGGCAGGCTGCCGGATTACCTTATCGTCCGCAGGGACGCGATTCCCGCGAGAAACTTCTGACAGAATTACAAAATCCCCAGGAAAGATTTATTTTGGCTTATGCGGAAAACCGATTGGCTGGAACGATACTGGTTTCTCACGATGGACGCAAAGGCTGGCTAAACCGGCTGGCAGTGCATCCCGATTTCCGGCATCAGGGGTTGGCAGCCCGATTGATCGAACAGGCAGAACAATTTCTGGCACAAGCCGGCATTACAGTGTATGCCTGTCTGATCGAAGACTGGAACGAACCTTCCATGCAACTTTTTTCGCGGCAAGGTTACACTCGTCACGATGACATCATCTATTTCGTAAAAAAACAAAGTGCGGAATCCTGATCATGGCAGAGCTGAATCTAACCTTTGCGGAAGTGATTAACCTGCTGGCAGCAAACTATTTACTACCTTCTCAAATTTCTCAGATCGAAACGGACGAAAATATCATCAGCTTCCGCTATCAGACCGGCATCGCTTTTCCCGCTCATATCGATGTTTCACTCCAATTTCTGGAATATGCGAACGGCATCGTCATTCTCAACATCAATACCAGTTGGCTGATCGATAAAATTCTGCGCAAAATTCCGCTTTTTCAGCGGGAATTCTTTGAATTGAACGGTTCCCGAATTTCCATCTTTCTGGAAAAATATCTTTCCCGCCACTTTAGAGGATTGTGCCTTGATAAGATGGAGTTTTGCCATCACCGGCTGGAAATCACCTTCTTTACTTCATCCTGAGTTTTCTGAGAAGGTGAGTGGGTGACTTTGAGAAGATGAGAAAGAGAGAATTTGAGAGGGGGAGAAAATGGCAAATGAACAAAAAGTAGTTCAGTCGTCGGCAAACGAGCCGGTTCGATTGTTACCCAATCAACCAATAATACTAACAGATGATACAGATTTCTTCAATACGATTCCCAAGGGTAATACCATCGTCAACTTCATCAAAGCTTACACAACTTCCTTAGAAAATAATAAGTTATTGGCATTATACGGAGATTGGGGATCCGGTAAAACTAGTTTAATTGATTATATAAGTGACCAATTAAATCTTCCACAAGACGATATTCCCTCAGAATTTGTAACAATTTACTTTGAAACCTGGAAATACGAAAAAGACGATAATCTGGCTTTATCGCTGGTCGATGTTATTTTGGAAAACATAAAAGATAAAAGCCGCAAAACAATATCTGAGTTTAAAAAAGCCGGTTTTTGTCTGCTTAAAAGTTTTGCTAAATCGATTTCTTTCAATATCCCATATGTTAATTTCGACGCTGGAAAAGCAATTAATAGTTTAGAAAAAGAATTCAACCGGGTAAAAAAAGAAAAATCATTTCATCAAAAAATGGAGGATTTTGAAAAATCCTATAAAAAAATAGAAAATGAAATCCTCGGAAAAGATAAAAAGCACATTATAATTTTCATCGACGATCTCGACCGCTGTGAACCGGAAAATATTCTCAATTTGCTTACTGCTTTAAAACACTTTTTTTCACTTGGAGAAAAAACTCTTTTTTTCTGCGGCATCGATAAAGACGCTGTCACAAAAGCGGTAAAACACAAATACCAGGACATCGTGAAATCGGAAGAATATTTGGAAAAGGTTTTTGATATAAGCTTTAACATGCCCACGATTCTCGATCTAAAAAAGCTGATTACATATTATTTTGACGATGAGTATGTTAATTTGATTCAGAATTACTTACATGCCATTAATTTTACGAATCCGCGGCATTTAAAAAAACTTTTTAATAAATACCTTTATCTCAAATTTGTAAAGGAAAGTGGAATCGATACTGAAAAGCTGATCCCGGATTTTGGTAATGGTAATTCCTTGAATATAATTTTTGTAATTCATTTTATAATTTTGTATGAATTTGAGAAAAAGATATTTATAAAATTAAAAGACTTTGATAAAAGAATGAAACAACTACGTGATAATATTAAAAAGGATTATTATGAACGTAATTCGGTGATGAGATCATTACCAAAACCTGACTTTCATTTAATCATTCCAAAAGCCAATTTAGAGTTATCTAAAATACGAATGGGTAGTAAGGGAAATACCGCTTTATATATTCATTTTCTACTAACAATTCCAGAAAAATCATTTCCATCACCACTAGATAATGTTTTAGATAATGATTCATTAGATTCTTATCTTAATTATATTGATAATTTTAGAAGTGATAATGGAATTCAAATCAATTTTGTAAGATTTTTAGTTAAAAATAATCCTATTTTCAAAACTGATAATAAATTAGAAACAACAGATACTTATTATCAAATTATGTCTCTTTTCCAAATGGCAGAAAAATACTTATAAAGGAACATATATGCAAACAACAGATTTATTCATTAAAAACGGCTTGATCCTGACTTATGATCGGGAGCCGTTCGTGGGCAGCCTTGCCGTGCAGGCAGGCAAGATCATCGATCTGGGTGCGACTGCCCAATTGGAGCAGAAATACCTTCCCACCGAAACGCTGGATGCCACCGGTAAAATCGTCATGCCGGGATTCGTGAATACACACACGCATGTGGCGATGAGTTACTTCAAAGGTTTGGCAGACGACCTGCCTCTGATGGTTTGGCTTTCCCAACATATCTGGCCCAGAGAAGCTCATTTCGTGAACCCGGAATTCGTGAAGGATTCCACGTTGCACGGTTGTGCCGAAATGATCAGAAACGGTGTGACCACCTTCAACGACATGTATTTTTACAGCGACGAAGCCGCTCAGTCGGCGCAAAAAGCAGGCATCAGAGCTGTGTTGGGCGAAACCGTTCTGGATCATCCCATCGTCAATTGCCATAATGCGGATGAAGTGCTGGCATACATTTTGAAACTGGATAACAAATACAAAAACAACTCGCTCATCGATATCAGTGTGGCACCGCACGCCATCTACACCTGTAGCAAAGAAAATCTGATCAAAGCCAAAGATTTTGCTCAGAAACACGGATTACTGCTGCACATTCATCTGTCGGAAACCAGGCAGGAAGTGGAAGACAGCCAGAAAAACTTCGGTATGCGTCCGGCAGAATACCTGGATTCCATCGGTTTTTTCGAGTCACGCGTCGTAGCTGCTCAT
>DAISYT010000141.1:0-5945 GCA_036825175.1 Candidatus Cloacimonadota bacterium | reverse complement strand
GGAATTATTATTTCCGGCTCCAGCCTGATGGTTACAGATAATATAAGCTGGCTGGAAGAAACTGCTGCCTGGCTGAGAAAGCAAAAGAACATTCCCACTTTGGGAATATGTTTCGGACATCAATTGCTGGCTTATGCCTGGAAGGGAAAAGTGGCAGACAATCCCCACGGAATCGAACTGGGCACAAAAACGCTGGATTTCACTCAGAACGCAACCGATGATTTGTTGCTAGGCGATTTTGTGCCGACCATGAAAGCTCAACTTTCTCATTTACAGTCGGTGGTAGTTTTACCGGAAAATGCAGTTTTATTGGCTTCTTCCCGGCAGGAACCGCATCAGGCGTTTCGCCTCGGGGAAAAGATTTGGGGCATTCAGTTTCATCCAGAATTCGATGTGGAAATTATGCAAAGAATCATTCGTAATAAAGCCGAAAAGAATCCGGGCAGTATCGAGGCTGCAAAACTTTTATCAGAGCTGGAACCCACCCTGAAAAGTCATTCGATTCTCAGAAAATTCGCCCAAATTATTCTCAAAAATCAGACTTGATTTTTCAGATTTTCTGCCGGACTGCCAGCATTTCATTCACCCGTAAATACTCGATTTCGCGCACATCGATCCGGAGCAGAGCATAAGTCGGGTCATCGGCTTGCTGCCAGTATTCCTTCAAAAAATCGATATTTTCCAGAAGCATTCGCTTCTCGGAAATATCCTGAACAATCTGAGCTTTCCCGGTAACCCGGATGTAGCAAAACTCTTTTCTTTCATCGAATGGCAGACAAAATTCAATGTTATTATTCACTTTAATTTGGCGAATTTTAGCGTCGTTATAGCCGGTAGCGATCCAAAAAGTACTTTCATAATAGATCAAGATTACCGGACGCACTCTGGGTTCATCGCCGGAAACCGTGGAAAGAAAAACGGTTTGAGTTTCCTGAAAACTATCCTGTATTTCTTTTGGTAAATTCATCTTACATCCTGTTAAAAAGAAAAATGACGTAACCGACGTAAAGAGCCAGGAAAATAGCTGCTTCCCATCTGTCCAGTTGATGGCGTTTGCCGGTAAACATAGTGATGAACAGAATCAGGGTAACCAACATCAAAAAGACCATATCGATGTTCATTGCGGTAGGATAAACGACAGGATTGATAATGGCGGTAAGTCCCAAAACCATAAAGATATTGAAAAGATTGGAACCGATAACGTTACCCACCGCCAAACCGTATCGTTTCTTCGTTACGGCAATAATAGACGTAACCAATTCCGGTAGAGAAGTACCCAGAGCCACGATGGTGATGCCGATGAATTTCTCGCTGACTTTTAATAATTGAGCTGCAAACACCGCATTCTTCACCACCATTTCACCCCCGAAGAAAAGTCCCATAATTCCTACGAGAATGAAGATGATCGATTTGGGCAGCGAAAAAACATGAATATCAAATTCATTGGGTGAAGTATCTTTGGAAATCGTAGTTACATAAAATATAAAGACGATGAGGCTGATGACCAGAAGCAAGCCGTCTATCCTGGATAAAACATGACCGCCAAAACCAAAATTATTAGACAACCCCAGCAGAAAAATCGTGCCGACAAACACCATGGGAATTTCTTTTTTTACGGTGTTTTTTTGCACCATGATCGGATGAATGATCCCGGCGAATCCCAGAACGACGAGGGTATTAAAAATATTGCTGCCAACCACATTACCGTAGCAAAGGTCGTTATGCCCGCCGGTACTGGAAATAACGTTTACGATCAGTTCCGGTGCGGATGTACCGAAAGCCACGATAGTAAGACCGATAGCCATTTCGGAGATGGAAATCTTCTTTGCCAATGAAGAAGCTCCATTTACCAGCAAATCGGCGCTTTTGATCAAAATCACAAAACCGATGATCAGCATCAAAGCTGCCATTCCCAGCATTGTAATCATTAAATTTTCTATCATAAATCCATCCTAAATATCGATAAGACCGGTGGCTTCATACTGAGAGGAAACCAAGAGTTTCAGTTCGTGTTTTACTTCGATCAAATATTTGTTCATGACGTCGAAAGCCAGTTCCGGCAGATTGTTTTGTTCACTCAAATGCGCTAATATCAGATTTTTTAAGCCGGGATGTAAAATCTGGGTAATCACGCCCACAGCCTGTTCATTAGAAAGGTGTCCCTGGTTGCTTTTGATTCTCTGTTTGAGAAGTGGCGGGTAAGGTCCGTTCAGAAGCATGGGGATATCGTGGTTGCTTTCCAAAATGACGGAAGATGACTCTTGCATATTGTGCACCATCAAACGGCTGGAATAACCCACATCCGTAGCTACAGCCAGTTTTCGTTCTTCCTCACCGGCTTTCATGAACACAAAATTGGACCCGTCGATCACATCGTGCGAACTGGGAAAACTACGCACAATAATATCGTCGATGGCAAACTCTTTGCCTACCCGGAAATACTGTGTACCGTTCGGTAATTTTCCTAAACGATGACAGCAGGAAGAATAGGTAAGTGCCGAAATATAAAGAGGAATATGCAGTTTGCGGCACATAACTCCGGCTCCACTGATATGATCGCTGTGTTCATGGCTGATAACCAAAGCCTTCAGATCGGTCGGCTTTACCGAAATGCTTTCCAGCAGAGTAAATAATTTATTACCGCTAAGTCCGGCATCCAGCAAAATCGCTGTATTTTCCGTGCGGACAAGAATGGAATTTCCCTTGCTGCCGCTGGCAAGAACGGAGGTTTGGAACATCTATCGTTTTCCTATTTTACATAATAATAACGTTCGTTCAAACGGTCGAATTCTGACCATTCGGCGCCGTCTTCTTTCATTTTTTGGATTGTCTGGATCACGCCGACGGTTTGTGCATCCAGATTATCCGCATGATGCAATACCACCGCTTCGAGTGTTTGCGGTAACCGAGCGGAAGCTTTTTCGTATTCACCGTGATGTGCCAGAATCAGATGACGCAACTTCATCAGCAATTCGGGAGGAAAATTATTCATTTTGGCAGCCTGGGAACAAACCAGTTGATCGCCCAGCGGAATATGACCGATCAAACGTCCAGCCACGGTAAAATCGATACTTTTTGTATAATCGTATTCGGTAACCTTTCCCACATCGTGCAGCAAAGCGCCGGTCAGCAGCAGGTCTTTGTCCACCGGATACATTCGGGAAACAAAATCGCAGATAACCGCAACGGAAACGGTATGTTCCAAAAGCCCGCCGAGGTAATTGTGATGCCAGGTTTTGGCGGCAGGAGCTTTGGCAAACTCTGTGTAAAATTCTTTATCCTCGAAAATACCTAAAAGCAATGCTTTCAAATCGGGCTGACCGATCCGGTCGATGTATTCAAAAAGCTTATCGGACAATTTATTTACATCTTTGGCAGTAGTTTCCAGAAAATCCGCCAGATCATATTCTTCTTCATACAGCTTCTGGATATTATTCACCGTAATTTGCACCTGCGATTTGTAGGTGATGACCACACCTTTGATCCGCAAAATATCGCCTTCATCAAATTTTTCTGCCAGATTTTTGGCATTGTTCCAGATATTGCCGGGCACCGATCCGGTTTTGTCAGACAGTTGCAAGCGAATATAAAAATCTTTGGTGCCTTCCCGCAGTTCCTTTTTGGCAACCAGAAAATCGCTGATAATTTCTTTATTTATATGAGCTTTAAGTTCGCTAACCGTAATTTTATCCATGTTTTAACCTCTTTTCATTATTCAATAACGAAGATATTATTGGTGTAAATCCAACCTCTTCCCCATTTGGTGATTTCCAAACGATAATTTCCGGGAGAATCGATCTCGAAATATCCCATCTCCGTCGTTTGGGATTGTAATTTAATTCCGTCTCTGTACAAAGAAACTCTGGCGATGGCAGGTAAACGAAAATAGAATTTCAAGCCTTCCCGAAATTTGATGTCCTCACCCAGAATAGCGTTGATTTCTCCGTTGGAAATGCCGGCGTAAAAATCGAAAGGATTGCCGTTTTTGTAATTCACGATGTAACTATTGCCGTTTTTTAGTGCTTTCAGGATGCTGGATTCATTTACCGGTGTCGGGCTTTCGATAAGAACGTTAGTGCGGAGGGCTTTGTAAAGTGTACGATGACGCAGAAACTTGAATTCGATACCAAATTTGCTCATGCGCTCGGTATGCGCATCGACGCTGCCGATCCCTGCTTTACGTTTGCCTTCCGTATTCATTTTGTCCCACCAGTTCAGAATCTCACGGAAAGGTTTTACCACGAAAAACGAGGGAAATATTACCAGGAAAAGACCGTTCATTTTGGGCTTCATTTTACCGATCCATTCGGAAAGATAATTCCAGATTTCCAATCCGTCAAAGCCATCGACTTCCTTGTTATGCCATTCGTATTTACGGAATCTTCTGGAGATGCGCCTTTCGATGGGATGCGCGGCAAAGCCGATCGCTTCATTGGCTCGATAATATGAAACATAATCCTGAACTTCAGCATTCTGGATGATCTTTTCGGAATTGAAAACCAGGTAGTGATGGTTCATCTCAGGATCGTTCACTTCTGCGCCCACAATGATAATCAAATCTTTTTCTTTGAGATATGATTCATCCTGCAGAGCTTCACGGGTGTTGTGGTCGTTGATCGTGATGTAATCGAGTTCACGCAGTTTGGCTTCGCGAATGATGCGCGCCATACTGATAATGCCGTCGTAAGAATAGACGGAATGATTGTGAATACATCCGGTCAATTCGTAAAAAGTCCGGTCGAATATATTTTTCTTTTTCATTTTATTAAAAGGCATTTTTTATGTAGAATTTTTGTTTCAGAGCCATCCCGGACAGAAGCCTTCAAAAGGTAAATGCCGCTGGCAACCGCTTTGTTATTTTTATCTGCGCCATTCCAGTAAAACGTGTGAAGCGTCTGAGCATCTTCGCTTTTCAATTCTTTTACCAGCTGCCCTTTGATATTGTAGATTTTTAGATCGGCACTCTGCGTATAGTTGCCCAGATCGAAATCGATGCGCATATTTCCATTACGTTTGAACGGATTGGGAAAAATGCTGACGCTCATATTTCCGGTCGGGAATTCATTTTCTTCGATATTCAGCAATTGAAAATCGGTAAAGTTAATGCTGGCGACGCCATAAATCTGTTGTGTCTCGTCGTTTTGCAACAGCGCGACGACACGGCAATTATCGATATCACCACCGATAGTGGTAAAATCGAGCTGATAATCGAATTCCACCGAATCGGTATAAGTGGAACCAGCGGCAAGAGAAGGAGCAGATAATTGTGCCGGAATATCACGCAGCACGGGAATGGTAAACCCGCCTGGTAAGCTGGCATGATCGATGACATCTTCCACTACCAACACATAAACCGAGCAATTATTCAAAAAGGTAAGAAATACTTTGGTTTCTTCATTGGTGATTTCCAAATCGACTCTGACATAGCCATTATCCTTATAATAACCGTTCATCACAAAATCGGAAATGAAAGTGCTGTCCAAACCACAGGCAGCGTAATTTTCGGTAAATAGGTCAGAATACTGCGATGTATAGCCGAGGATTTTCTTTGCTCCGTGGAGCATCGTTGCCGGCAGACCGATCAGATCGTAATAATTCAGGCGATGATAAGACTCGGTGCAGAAAAACGGCAGATCACTGCTATCCGGATAATAATTGATGATCTCGGTAATATCGGGATCGATCAGAGACTGTTGGGCGGTAAGGATATTCTCGCTAAGCTGACTGCCAACTTCCAGCATGTTTTCTATGACAATATGTTGAATCGGATAGCGGAAAGTAGTAAATTCCATACTCTGATTGTTATTGTTTGCCAGGCTGTCTCTATCACAATAGATATGACCGGAAAATTTGTATTGAGAAGGTGCGAGCAACAATTTATAATACAGACTGTCCGTGTAATCGAAGGTTTGCTGGCTGTTTGCCGGAATATTGGGAAGATAAAG
>DAISYT010000140.1:0-5951 GCA_036825175.1 Candidatus Cloacimonadota bacterium | reverse complement strand
GTGGCAGCAGACGACAACGGTGGAAGGCGTCGGTTCTCAAATTAGTTTTGAACAAACCGATCGGGAAAATCCTCCGGTTCCTGCTACTCACATGAACAGCCGGGACAGCCGGGTGGCTCTGAACTGGCAGACCAGCGATGCAGCAGCTATCTGCGGTAATGTATGCGTTTCATCTGAAACCGCGAATTCTTTCGTGGAATGGTATTTGAATAACGAAAGGGCTTCCTTATATCATGATTCATCCAATCCGATTTGTGAATATACGGTTGGTAATCTCGATTTTGAATATCCTATCGATATGACGGAAGATGGAAGTGTTTTAGCGATTGGCAATAATACTTCCTTAGAATTTTTTGATACTTCGTCAGCCGTTCCAACCTGGCAGAATTCTATCAATTATACTATTAGTGGATTGGTGCTAAGTCCCAATGGCGACAAGGTTTATATTTCTTATGTCGATCCCAACACAAGTATGGCTTATGTGGAATGTTACGAATACGGAGTTGCTACTGCCGAATGGAGCGTTTTTTTTGAAGGCGGATCTTCGACTTTAGGCATCAGTGGAGACGGCTCAACTCTGATTTTTACCCAGTATGGTGGAGGTCACAGTAATATGTGGGTTCTGGATACCAATGATGGAAGCCTGATTTTTCAGGGACCGGAATATAATCAAAATGCACCCGCCATCTGTTACGATGCCTCGATCATCGTAAATGGTGATTACAGCGGTTATGTACATGTATATCAATATAATAGCGATCTTGATACGTATGAAGAAATCTGGTTGTATTCGGTGGATGGCGGCGGTACTTCCGACTGGATCGGCGGCATGGCAATTTCTGCCGATGGCAGTACGATTGCTGTGGGAACGCTTACCTTCTTATCCAGCGGTTATAACGGACAGATTTATCTTTTCAATTCCTATTCTCCGACACCGGTTTGGATTTATGACAACGTAGGCGATTATGTAGTCGATGTCGATCTTACCGATGATGGTTCTTTATTAGCAGCAGCCAGTTACGGTCCGCTCAATCATACCACTGCCGACTTCCTGCTTTTCCGACGAGAATGCAACGTGCCGATTTATGAAATCAACACTCCCGGTTCACTGGAAACAGTCGATATTGCCGGTGACGGTTCCTTCTGTACAACCGGAGGTAAAGCCGTGCATGCCCGTGAAATGGGAAGTGGCGGACTTCTGTATAATATCGATACGAATTTGGGCGGTGGCTTCGTTACGGGTATCGTCAATCTGGAAGGCAGTGAAGATAATTCCGGTGTGAAAGTGGAAATTCCCGATCTGACCGGCTATTACGATTACACTGATTACGATGGTAATTTCAGTATCAACAATGTTCCTGCCGGAACGTATTCGGTAGATTATGTAAAAATCGGTTACATAGCCAACACCAGTACAAATGTGGTGGTAACAGACGGCGAAACCACCGATCTCGGCGTGATCAATATGCTTGCTTTCGGTTCTGCTCCGCTTAATCTTGTTGCTTCTCAGGGTTCAGATATTTTTGTCACATTAACTTGGGATGCTCCTGCCGGTGGTACCGTGGAAGGCTACAATATTTATCGTAAAGTTTATGATCTCGATCCTTTCCCGGAAGAACCTTTAGCCACTGTTGGAGCGGATGAATTAACCTTTATCGATGATACGGCTTTCCCATTGTATGAATATTACTATGTAATTACCGGAGTCCTGACCGGTGGAATGCAGAGTCCTTACTCGAATGTCGAGCAAGGTTGGATCAGCACGGGATTTGTCGCCAGCGAAATCAGTGCTTATGAAGGTATTACTCCTACTATCGACGGAACAATTTCTGCCGGAGAATGGGATGATGCTTATAGGTTGGATTCTTCTGATTTCTGGGGTTCTTATGATAATTCTCCGGTACCTATCGGTAGTGTGATCGGCTATTTCAAGGTAAACGCAGCTATGACAGAACTTTATGTGGCATACATCAATTATAACGATCCGATTTTAGAAGATCACGATGAAGTGGCGCTTTATATCGATGATAATAACGACGGCGTATATGCTACTCAGGAAGCAGCAAACGAAGGAAATTACTGGGCTGCCTATTATGCTGCCGGCAATCAGATGATTTTCCGTCCCATCTACAATACAGGTGGCGTAGGAACTAACTATACCTTCACCGATCCGCAAGTGGCTGCTTCCGATGCAACCGGTTATGTGGTTTTCGAGTTCATAATTCCTATCGGTACGGAAGCTTATGAAATTAATCCCAATGCCGATAACCAGTCCGGTATCGCCATCTTCGTACTGGATGATAATTCACCCAGTGCAAATGACTTCGATGGCTGGTGGCCTCTGGATAATACCAATCTTTTCGATGCCAGCGGATTTGGACCGATTACCTTCAACGTCGATCCTCAAGCTCCTGCTGCTCCGGAAAATGTGACTCTCGAAAACAACGAGATTGTCTTCGAGCTGAACTGGGATATGCCCGCGATGAACGATTTCGATCATTTCAATGTGTATTATGCTTTTAACAGCGATGATTTCGATCTGATCGACACGACGGTGGGAACGCAGTATTTCTATGATTATACTTATGTGCCATCATCTACCTATCGTTTCTATCTTACCACGGTAAATCAAATGGGAATGGAATCCGCACCTTCGACGATAGTCGAATACGTGAGTGTGGAAAATGGTAATCCGGTTCCGCAGGCTGTTACCAAATTAAACGGCAATTATCCGAATCCCTTCAATCCTACCACCACGATCAACTTCTCCGTGGCAGAAAGTTCGGAAAAAACTCAGATCACCATTTACAATCTGAAAGGTCAGAAAGTGAAAGAATTGGTTAATGGACATCTGGAAGCCGGTGAGCACAGCGTTACCTGGAATGGAAGCGATGACAACGGAAAGCAGACGGCATCCGGTATCTACTTCTATAAAATGTCGGCAGGCGGTTATTATACCTGTACCAAGAAAATGATCCTGCTCAAATAAAGCAGGTAAGCTTATAAAATTAATGATCTGCCGGATGAATTTTTGTCCGGCAGTTTTTTTGTGTCCTTTGTGTCTTTGTGGCAAGAAGTCAGTGTTCAGTCTGTGTAAGTCAGCGGCAAATAAAAACATTTGAATATCCAATAAGCCTAAGGTTTACAAGTATCCAGCACGGAATATCCAATGACCAACTACTAAAGTCCATTTCGGTGAAGTCGGTGGCGAAAAGCAGAGATGAGAAGTGAGACTTTGAGAGGGGGAGAGGGGGAGAGGATGAGAGGATGAGAAGATGGGAAGATGGGAGGATGAGAAGAAGAGAAGATGAGATGAAGAGATTCTTCGTAAGAACAACCTCTGTAATCCGGCAGTTGCCGGATCAGAATGAGACTTTCGTAGTGTCCTTTGTGTCTTTGTGGCAAGAAGTCAGTGTTCAGTCTGTGTAAGTCAGCGGCAAATAAAAACATTTGAATATCCAATAAGCCTAAGGTTTACAAGTATCCAGCACGGAATATCCAATGACCAACTACTAAAGTCCATTTCGGTGAAGTTCGGTGGCGAAAAGCAGAGATGAGAAGTGAGACGGACTTGACTCATCAGCGCCGCGATGAGTTAAGAACGGCTAAAAACAAAACATAAATTCTAATCAGGTCGATATTATGCTTGACCGATAAAACCGAAGTTGGGATTTATGAAAAAAAATATTTGGAGGTCAATTATGTCTAAAAAAGTATTGGTTGCTACCGAAAAGCCCTTTGCTTCCGAAGCAGTTCAGCAGATTCAAAAAGTCTGTCTGGATGCAGGTTATGAGTGCATTTTACTGGAAAAATATGTAAATCAGTCCGACCTGTTGGATGCCGTAAAAGATGCCGATGCTTTGATCGTTCGCAGTGACAAAGTGACGAAGGAAGTGATAGATCATGCGAAAAATCTGAAGATCGTGGTGCGCGCCGGTGCCGGATACGACAATCTGGATTGCGCTGCGGCATCTGCCGGAAATATCGTTTGCATGAATACTCCGGGACAGAATTCCAATGCCGTGGCTGAACTGGCTTTCGGCATGATGGTTTATATGGCTCGAGGTCAGTTCGATGGAAAATCCGGAACAGAATTGAAGGATAAAACCATCGGTATTCACGCATATGGAAATGTGGGCGAAAATGTAGCCCGTATCGCCAAAGGATTCGGTATGAAAGTGTTGGCATTCGATCCTTACGTTCCGAAAGAAAGAATGGAAAAAGACGGTGTAATTCCGGTGGAAAAAGTGGAAGAACTATACAGCGAATGCGATTACATTTCCCTGCATCTTCCTTCCATTCCGGCTACCCAGAAATTTGTGAACAAAAACCTGATCGGTTTAATGAAGAAAGGTGGCACGATCATCAACACCGCCCGTAAAGAAGTGGTTTGTGAAGACAGCATGATCACGATGCTGAGCGAAAGAGAAGACCTGAAGTATGCTTCCGATATCGCTCCCGATAAAAAGGACGAAATGCTGGAAAAATTCGGCAAAAGAGTGTATTTCACTCCCAAGAAAATGGGTGCTCAGACTGCCGAAGCCAATATCAATGCCGGCGTGGCTGCCATCAAACAAATAGTTGCCTTCTTTGAAAACGGCGACACCAAATTCCAGGTGAATAAATAATTTGTTAAGATATTTCAGGCTGCCTTTATCAGGTAGCCTGAAATTTCTCTGATTTCGGATAAAGCTTTTGACAAAAAGCGGCGAGTTACAAATTCTAACACCGAAAGAAAAAATTGAAGAAAGCGAAAAGGGGGAATAATGTCAGATTTTAAAACAATCGCTTATTATATTAACGACGACTATTCGTTTGAAATTAAAAAAAATGCGCAAGGGTTGAAAGTCGGCAGATTAGTCGATCTGAAGACAAATAAACAAGTGGGAAAACTGCTGGATCAGAAAGTAATTCCGGAAAATGTCGAGAATCTGGTGAACGTTGCCAAAGTGGTAATCAGTGCCGCCTGGCAGGATGGCAAAATTCTGCAATCCGAAAAAGATGCTTTCAACAGAGTCTTTGAATCGGTGGATGTTTCTCCGGAGCAGGAACAGGATATCAAAAACGAGCAGACCCATCCGACTCCTATCGAAGAATTGGTGAAGAAGATAAAAACCCGCGAAGAAAAAATGCTGATCCTGGAAACTTCTCTGTTGCTCATCATTGCCGATAACGAATTCCATCCCAAAGAAAAAGCTTTCATCGAATACCTGGTGAAAGAATTCCAGCTCGATAAAACCGATTTTGCCATTCTCTACAACATTCTGCCGGAATCAGTGCGAAAATACATCGTCAAGGAACGTCTGAACGAAACTCTGGCTATCAAAGCCGATGAAATTGCCACGCTTACCGATTTCGTCGATAAAAGAGAAATGAAAAACCTGAATCATGAAGCTGTCTATACCGGTTTTATGAATAACTGGAAAAACCGCAGTGAACGTTACAGACGTTTAAGCGTTTACTAAAATCCCAAATTTCGGATATAAAAAATCAGCTCCCGTTATTGCGGCGGGAGCTGATGCCATTTTTAGAGGAGATGGTCATTGCGTCCGGCAACTGCCGGATGCTTTTTCTGATGCGAAGCAATCTTGAAACAACCGAGAGAACAGATTGCTTCATCCCGATGAAGCCAGGATTCGCAATGACTGTTATTCATGTTTCGTCAAAAAGCTGAGAGAATTACTCAACATGACGGCTTTCTTCCTTCGTCATTCTGAGAACTCTTTCATTCGCATTGACGAAGAATGACCATTCCTGTTTCGTCAAAACCAGTGCATGAGTTCCTCAACATGACGGCTTTCTTCCTTCGTCATTCAGAGAACTCTTTCATTCGCATTGACGAAGAATGACCATTCCTGTTTCGTCAAAAAGCTGAGAGAATTACTCAACATGACGTCTTGTAGTCATTTACTAAAAAACATTTTGTTTGAATCCCACCCTGCTTGAATGAA
>DAISYT010000139.1:0-5990 GCA_036825175.1 Candidatus Cloacimonadota bacterium | reverse complement strand
TATTAAAAATTTTGCCAGAATCACACCACAATAAATCAATCCCACATCCACTAAAATGATTATCACTGATCTCAACGTAAGCTTCATCCAAATCCAAGCCATCATTACCATTGATAAACCGGTTATTCTTGATGAATATACTATCTCCAAAATGTCCACCATAAATACCGGTCTGGCAACTTGTAAAACTATTATCATAAAAGTAAGATGTTCGTTCATATTGGACACCTGTCGATGTCTGAATACATGATATATTCGTGTTATCAACATAATACGCCGAAAGTACATTCACATAACAACCGGAAAAATAATTATGTGCCACTAAAGCAGGCTTATGGTTCTCGGCAGGTTGTGAAACAACTAAATGTAAACATCCACACCTATGCAAAACATAATAATTAATATTGTCATTATAAAAAGCGCAATCGATTATTTCTACAGGATGAGTCAATGTATAAACAACATAAAGACCTACACAATTATTTCTAAATGTACAATGATTTATTTTGCCTGTATCATTATAGATTGATATTGCTGCATCTGCTACATTTCCAACTGCTATTCCCATGCCACCGGAATATTCTACGATGCAATGCTCAAATTTCGGTATACCATCACCAGGAATATAAACGCATCCCCAATAATAGTTAAAATCGTCTTGCAAACGCGTAAAAACAATACTGTCCTGTTCTGTGCCTTTTGCTATAATGTTACCATTTACCCAGATCATCTTGGCAACATTTGCTCCATACCTATACCAAAAGTTATCATAAAAATCGTCCGAACAGGTAAGTTGTGCGGATTGAATTTTAACTTCGGTGCCGGGTAAAATAGTAAGAGTTACTCCTGCCTCCACAAATACATTATCTACCACTTCGTAAGGATTATTATCAGGGCTCCAGGTAGTATTTTCTGTTAAGTGACCACTGACTTCGATTGCTTGGGCAATGGAAGAATGAAAAATGAATAATGTAAAATGCAAAATGATGAAGAATGAGATAAGATGACTTTGGGACTTGGTGACTATGAGACCGGGAGAAGATGAGAAGTTGGGAAGATGAGAAGCTTGGAAGCTTGGAAGCTTGGAAGATGGGAAGCTTGGAAGATGGGAAGATGATCTGCGAGCCGGACTTGACTCATAAGCGCAGCGATGAGTTAAGAACGGACTCAATATCCAATATCCAACACCCAATATCCAACCTCCAATATTCAATATCCAATGACGAATGACCAGCAACTAATGACCGCCAACTGCCAACCTTTCCTCTCCGCATCTCTGCTTTATTGCATCACTGATGCTTTCACTTTTAATGTTTCGTATGACCGAATCCGCCGTCACCGCGCTGGGTTTCCTCCAGTTCTTCCGTCAGGACAAAAGCGGCAGTTTCGTGTTTGGCGATAACCATCTGAGCGATGCGGGTTTGCGGCTTGACGACGAAGTCTTCTTTTCCAAAATTGAAGAGAATGATCTTGATTTCACCGCGATAATCGGCATCTATCGTGCCCGGAGAATTCAGCACACCCAATTGGTGTTTAAAAGCCAGCCCGCTGCGTGGTCGGATTTGTGCTTCGTAACCAGCCGGCAGTGCGATTGCCAATCCGGTGGGAATCAGTTGTACTTCTCCAGCTTTGATAATGATATCTTCTTTGTGGCAGGAATAAAGATCGTATCCGGCAGCCTGTCCGGTCATTCTTTGAGGTAAAACAGCCTGTGGATCGAGTTTTTGAATGTGCAGCTTCAACATTAGAATTTGCGGGTGAGTACGAAATCGCAAAGCATAAGCAATACTTCTGCTTTATCTCCGTAAGGTTTGAGCAGCGCTTTGGCTTCATCGATCAGTTTTTCCGCCATTTTTTTGGATTCTTCCAAACCATAAACAGCCGGGAAAGTAGCTTTATTAGCTTCTTTATCTTTGCCTACCGACTTGCCTAAAGTTTGCTGATCTCCTTCCACATCCAGGATGTCGTCCACGATTTGAAATGCCAAACCCAATTTGGTACCGAATTTTTCCAGACGTTTGATGTCTTCTTTGGGAGCGTTTGCCAGATAGCAGCCGAAACGGATCGGAACGTTAATCAAGCGGGCGGTTTTATTTTTATGAATATATTCGAGTGTGGATTTATTTATTTTTTTTCCTTCGCTGAGTACATCTACCATTTGACCGGCTATCAATCCCATATCTCCGGATTCTTTTGCCAGCTCTTCGATCAGGGTAATCACGATTTTTTCGTCGAGTTCCAGGCTGGTGAGAGCTTCAAAAGCATTTACCAGCAGCGCATCTCCAGCCAGCAGGGCAATATCCGATCCGTAAACGATATGACAGGATTTTTTACCGCGGCGATAATTGTCGTTATCCAATTCCGGCAGATCGTCGTGGATCAGAGTGTAGCTATGCAGCATCTCGATAGCACCGGCAACGAGCAGGGTTTTGCTGATGTCGTTATCGAACAGTAAATATGTGTGGATCAGAAGGTAAGGACGCAGCCTTTTTCCGCCGGCGAAAAGTGTATGTCGCATGGCTTTGTGGATTTGTTTGGGATATTCGTCTTTACGTGGTAAAAAGCGGTCAACTTCGATATTAACCAGTTCTCTCTTCTCTTTCAGGTCTTTTTTTAAAAGTACTTTATCTGCGTCCATAATTCCTCATTTATCAATTAGTTATCAAGTTGGTGCAATTTTTGGGTCAGGGTTTCGATTTTATTTTCTACTTGTTCCAGTTTCAGATTGCAGGAAGCTGCCAATTCCGAACCTTCTTCAAATAACTTAACAATTTCATCTATTTCTTTTTCGCCATTTTCCAACTGCGAAATGATTTCTTCCAATCTTTTGAGAGCGTCTTCAAATTTAATTTTTTCTTTCATTTTATTATTCCGCTAATTTGTTCATTTCTATTTTGGAATTGCTTTTTTATGGAAGTACCCGAATTACTTGTTTCCCACCACAATGTCGTCTTCCAGTTTATTCAGGTAATCGTAGGGATTTCGGTGTTTGCCATAGCGTAAAACTTCGTAATGAAGGTGGGAACCGGTCGAGCGTCCGGTATTACCCATTTCCGCGATAATCTGACCGCGTTTCACGGTCTGACCTTCTTTCACCAGGATTTTATTCAGATGTCCATATTTGGTTTGGTAGCCGAAATTATGCGAAAGAGTGAGATATTTTCCCAACAATTTGTGTTTTCCCGCTTTTAACACCACGCCATCCGCCGAAGCATAAATGGGGCTGCCGGTTTTATTACCGAAATCGAGACCATAATGGAAACTGCGTTTACCGGTAATGGGATGAATGCGCCAGCCGTAAGGATCGGAAATTCTGCCGTAAGCCGGATAAATGGAAGGAGTACTGAGATACAACTGCTCTCTTAAATCCAGTTGATCTGCCAGTTTATTGTGAGATTGGTAATCGAAATCTATTTTACTTTTTGTGCGGGAAATTTTGTTTATGAGCAGGTTGTATTCCAGGTTCAACTGATCGTCGAACGAATCGAAGGTGGAATCGACAACGGGAATACCACCGACACCCATTTCCCGAATATCTTTATTGATGGATTTAAAATTCTCGTCGGAACGGATTTTATCTTCCCAATCTTCCATCAATTTTAGTTTGATCATCATGGAATCGACCTCGGTAGAAAGAGTATAAATCCGATCTTTCAGTATTTCATTTTCATGCAAAACGTGGTTTGCTTCCATGATTTTAGCTTGATTATGAATGACATAAACAAACGATAAAATTAAGAACAAAATGAGAATGACAGTACCTGAAACAAGAAAAATACCGACTTTTTTAGGCACACTTAAATTTACCGGAGCCGAAGCCTCGGTAGAGGAAAAAGCTATATGCCATCTCTTCGTTACCGCCATATTTTATCCTTTTTATTTATCGCCACCCAGTTAAAAAAAAGGTATTACCATGTCAAGTTATTTAACCTGAATGTAATACGGCGCCTGGTTTTATAAATCCGGGGAGAAAAATAAAAAACTTGACCGCAGAATTAGGAAAAATCCTTCAATATTTCCAAAGAAACTAATGTAGTGGAGAAGATAATGATTAGAAATTTCGATGAATTGCTGGCGAAAGTAAAAAAACTCCCCAACAAAACCGTAGCCATTGCTGCCGCTCAATCCGGCACTGCCCTGGAAGCTGCATTGATGGCGAAAAGAGAAAATATTGCGGAAAGCATTCTGGTGGGTGATAAGGATTTTATTACCGCTTATCTGCACAAAAATGCACCTAAAGACGTGGATTCCTTTCCCATCGTTGACACTGGAAACGACCTGAATCTGGGGGCACGGGAAGCCGTCCGCCTGATTAATGAGGGAAAAGCCGATATTCTGCTGAAAGGGAAATGTGATACTGCGACACTCTTAAAAGCTACTCTCGATAAAGAAAACGGCTTGCGTACCGGTGAAATTCTTAGTGATCTTCTGGTTTATGAACATCGCGATAAACTGATTTTACTTACAGATGGCGGCATTAATCTTTACCCGAATTTGGAAGAGAAAATATCCATCGTGAAGAATGCTGTGAAAGTAGCTCACGGGCTGGAATATGAAAATCCGAAAGTCGCACTTCTCGCTGCCGTGGAAGTGGTAAATTTGAAGATGCAAAGTACGCTGGATGCTTCCATCATCACTCAGATGAACCGCCGTAATCAAATTACCGGCTGCGTGATAGACGGTCCTCTGGCTTTTGATAATGCCATCGATGAAGATGCCGCCAAACTGAAGGGCATCAAATCTGAAGTAGCCGGGAAAGCCGATGTGCTGGTGGTTCCCAATATCGAATGTGGCAATCTTTTCGGCAAATCGCTCACCTACTATTGCAACTACCGTATTGCCCACGTGGTCATGGGCGCCAAAGCTCCCATCGTAATCGCTTCCCGAGCCGATACGGCAGAAGTGAAAATGCTCTCTATGGCTTTGGCTTTCCTCAGCGTGTAAATTTATTGGAAAATCCTTCTCTGTTTGCGGGAAGTGATTGTTGATTAAAAAAAATGAAAATCAAAATTCTGGCGGTGGGAAAATCCAAACAGGATTTCATCGAAGCGGGTATTCAGGAGTATTTGAAGAGATTATCTGCTTACGCAAAAATTCAAATGGAAATCCTGCCGGATGTGAAATTGAGCGGTTCCAATACGACGGAACAAGTGAAGGAAAAAGAAGCCGAAATCATTTGGAAAAAGCTTTCCGATGACGATTTTGTGATTGCTCTCGATGAACATGGCACCGAAATGACTTCCTGCCAATTTGCCTCATTTTGGGATTCGAGACTGAACTTGCCGGCGGATGTTATTATCATCATCGGCGGAGTATATGGATTAGCAAACCGGATTTTGAAAAGAGCCGATTTTCAACTCAGTTTTTCACAATTCACTTTCACGCATCAAATGATCCGATTTATTTTGCTGGAACAGCTCTACCGGGCGTTTACCATCATCAAAGGTAAGAAATATCATTATTGATTTCAGGAGATTTTATGAACGAACAGGAAATGAAAAAAATAGCAGAAGCCGCTGCAAAGAATGCTTACGCTCCTTATTCGGGATATAGTGTTGGAGCGGCATTGGAGACCAAATCCGGTAAAGTTTATTCCGGCTGCAACGTGGAAAATGCTTCTTACGGACTTACCAATTGTGCCGAAAGAACGGCTGTATTCAAAGCTGTTTCCGAAGGAGAACAGGAATTTGAAAAAATCCTGATCTTCGCTGATTCCGATTTTCTACCCACACCCTGTGGCGCCTGCCGTCAGGTTTTAGCAGAATTCGGTAAAGATTTGAAAGTCGTGATGATTTCCCGTAAAGAGCGAAAAGAATCCACTATAGCGGAATTACTACCGTTGGATTTTCAGTTCCAAAAGAAATGACAGGATATTTCACGCGGTGAAATGCGATTTGCTTTTTAGCGTAAAAAGTCTAAATTGAAGATATAAATGATGAGTTCTGCATAATAAGCAGAAAAATAGAGTGAAAAGAAATTTAACTAAGATC
>DAISYT010000138.1:0-6030 GCA_036825175.1 Candidatus Cloacimonadota bacterium | reverse complement strand
TCTTTTCTCTCTTCTCATCTCTTTGTCTCTTCTTCTCAAAGTCACAAAGTCTCAAAGTCACAAAGTCTCAATGTCACTCAAAAGGGCGGTTCTTAACTCATCGCTGCGCTTATGAGTCAACTCCCGCTCTTTACTCAACTCTCTTTTCTCTTTTCTCTCTTCTCATCTCTTTGTCTCTTCTTCTCAAAGTCACAAAGTCTCAATGTCACTCAAGAGGGCGGTTCTTAACTCAACGCTGCGCTTATGAGTCAAGTCCGGCTCATCACTCACCTCTCCCTTCTCATCATCTCCTCGTCTCTCAATCACACAATCAAATCGCGTAATCTTTCCCGACCGGGGAATAATTCCACATGATAGAACCGGACGCATTTTCGGAAAATCGGCAAATGACAAAAATAATGGCATTTTACAGCTATTCTAATTTATTATTTATCAAGCATTAACAAATTCTTACAAAATATTTTCCGTTTCTTTTCGATTTGGCAATCAATTTGCTGCATATATCACCAATAAATAAATAAACGCCGGAAACGGCGTAAAGGGAGAAAATAATGAATAAATCATTTAATGCCTTTCAAATGGCTCAACAGCAGTTTGATGCCATAGCCGACCAACTGAATCTGAACGAAGCAGCACGTCAGCTTCTGCGCAATCCTATGCGTGAGTATCATTTTAATATTCCCGTAAAAATGGACGACGGAACATCCAAAGTTTTCCGCGGTTATCGTATTCAGCACAACGATGCACTCGGTCCATGCAAGGGCGGAATCCGTTTTCATCCGCAAGAAACAGTCGATACAGTGCGCGCTCTGTCCATGTGGATGACCTGGAAAACATCCGTGGTCGACATTCCATTGGGTGGCGGAAAAGGTGGAGTGATCTGCGATCCTCACAACCTCAGTGCCAGAGAACAAGAACAAATTTGCCGCGGCTGGGTTCGCCAATTATATACAAATGTTGGACCACTCCGTGACATTCCTGCTCCGGATGTAATGACCAACGGTCAGCACATGTTGTGGATGCTGGACGAATATGAAACACTTACCGGCGCTAAATATCCCGGCATGATCACAGGAAAACCCGTGGGAATGGGTGGTTCTCTGGGACGTACCGAAGCTACCGGTTATGGCGTGATCTTCACAGTGCGTGAAGCTTTGAAAGAAATGAACATCGATATCGATAAAACAACCGCTTCCTTCCAAGGATTCGGAAACGTATCCCAATACGCTATAAGACTTTACATCAAGTTGGGTGGAAAAGCTCTCTGTGTTTCCTGCTGGGATCAACAAGATCAGACTTCCTATGCCTTCTACAAAAAAGACGGTATAAATCCCGACGATTTAGTGGGTATCACCGACCGCTTCGGCAGCATCGATAAAGTAAAAGCAGCTGAGCTCGGATATGAAATTCTTCCCGGCGATAAATGGTTAGAAGTAGAATGTGACATTTTGGTTCCTGCTGCTATGGAAAATCAGATCAAAGCCGAAAACGTGAACAAAATCAGCAAAAAAGTTAAACTCGTCGCCGAAGGTGCCAATGGACCTACCACTCCGGAAGCTGATGCTGTACTCAAAGAACGCGGTATCTTCATGATTCCGGATTTCCTTTGCAACGCCGGTGGAGTTACCTGCAGTTATTTTGAACAAGTTCAGTGCAACATGAACTATTTCTGGAGTAAAGATGAAGTTCTGGGCAAACTCGATTTCAAAATGACGACAGGATATCATAAAGTTTCCAAGCTGGCTCGCGAAAAGAATTTATACATGCGTGATGCAGCTTACATGATTGCAGTGGACAAGGTTGTGCGGGCTTCTACTGCAAGAGGATGGATTTAACATACAATCCTCCATCCAGAGGGCAGATACTATATCTGCCCTCTTTTTTAAATACACAAGTGCTTTATTTTTTTTCAACATTTTTAGAAACGAATAACTTCCCGCTAAAGGGAACACAGAGGTCTAGTGAGGTATCACGATGAAAAACGGAACGGAATTCGATCGTAACAAAGGCTTTTTCAGCGATGAATTTACCTATATCGGAATAGGATTTCCCGGTGGAAAAGCTTCCGGATTGGCGCTCACACAGAGCATCCTAAAAAAATACTTTCCAGCCGGTGAAATCTCCGGAATGAAAGTAAATATTCCCCACACCACTGTGCTACTGAGCGGAGTTTTTGACGAATTTATGCAAAGCAATCAGCTTTGGGAAATCGCTCTTTCGGATGCTTCGGATGAAGAAATTACACTCAGTTTTATCAACGCTTCTTTCAGCGAGCTGTATGCCGGAGACTTATATTACCTTATAGAAAATGTGAAAACACCGCTGGCGATCCGTTCTTCCAGCATTTGTGAAGACTCTTTACAGGAGCCTTTCGCTGGAGTTTATGAAACCAAAATGATCGCTAATAACCAACTGAACGTAACCGAAAAATATAATGCTCTGATCAACGCGATCAAATATGTTTATGCTTCTTTGTTTTTCCAGCGATCGAAAGAATATTTTCAGACGCTCAACAGGAAGATCGAAACGGAAAAAATGGCGCTTGTCCTCCAGGAAGTGATCGGTGATCGTTTCGATGAATATTTTTATCCCACGATTTCCGGTGTTTTGAAATCTTATAATTTCTATCCTTCCGATAAAATCAAGCCGGACGATGGTTTTGCCGCGCTGGCTTACGGACTGGGAAAAACCATTGTGGATGGTGAGAATTGCTGGAGTTATTGCCCGCGTTATCCGCATTCACCGCAGCCTTTTAACAACATAAAAGATCTGCTGAACAATACCCAGAAAGAATTTTGGTCGATTAATCTGGCAGCTTTGGATCAATATAATCCGCTGGTGGAAACCGAATATCTGTCGCAACGTTCCATTTTCGATCTCAAAAACAGAAATCTGCTTGGACATGTTTGTTCCACTTACGAATACGAAAACGACAGAATGGTGATCGGGATTCAGCCGGTTGGCGCGCCGGTACTGGATTTTGCACCTGCCTTACGCTCCGAAACCTTGCCTTTGAATCAGGTGATCAATGAAATAATGCATGCCTGCGAAACCGAGACCGGCAGCAAAGTGGAAATCGAATTTGCCGTAAGCTTAGGAACGAAAGAACAACCACAAAAACGCTTCGGTTTTCTGCAATTGCGTCCCATCAACATTTCAAATGAAATCGTGGATTTGCCTGTAAATTATAAAAATTCCGATAACCTTTTACTTTCTTCTCACAATGTGATGGGTAACGGTAGTCTGGAAGGCATTTTCGACATCGTGTACGTTCGTCCCGGTACTTTTGATATTCACAGAACTGCTCAAATCGCTTCCGATATCGCCGAACTAAATTCTATTTTTGCCATCAATAAACGTCGTTATCTGCTAATCGGATTCGGTCGTTGGGGCACCTCCGATCCCTGGTGTGGCATTCCCGTGCAGTGGCAGCAGATTTCCAATGCCCGAATCATCGTGGAAACCGTGCTTCCCAGCATGCGGGCGGATTTTAGTCAGGGTGCACATTTCTTCCATAACATGACCGCTCATAATATTCTCTACTTTTCCGTAAACGATGAAGATGTAAAAAATCTTGACTGGAATTGGATTCAAGAACAAAAAACCATCAATGAAACAAAATATGTGAAACATGTGCGGCTGGAGAGCAGTTTGAAGGTCATGGTGGATGGCAGAACGAGCCGGGGAGTTATTTTAAAGAATTAAGCAGGTAATAAAATGAACAAAGTAGATGAAGATGCTTTTCAATTAATCGAAAACCTGAAAGAGCGTCAGAAAGAACTGAATTGTATACACGGTTTGGAAGGCATTCTCACCGATTTTGATTCTCCGTTGGAGAATATTTTTGATCAAATTTTGCAAATTCTGCCCAGCGGTTGGCAATTTCAGGACAGATGTTTTGCCGAGATCGAATACCAAGAACGCATTTTCAAAGTATCTCCCCATGAAAACACTATTTACATGCAAAAAGCGCCGCTTCATAAGAATAATATTATTTTAGGCGAGATCCGCATCTATTATACAGACGTCCCTCCCGAACTGCATCACGATCCTTTCGTGAAAGAAGAATATTCGCTTCTGCAAACCGTCGCCAGTATTCTGGCTTCCTACCTGGCAGTGCGTTCCTACAAAGAAAATATGAACGAACCGGTTCATCGCAGCGAGTGGAAAGTGATTATCAACCTACTGCAAAAAACCGATATAAAACTCTTTCTGCGTATTGCCCGTAAGCTTTTAAATCTGCTGTATCAGAAAGGTATCGATGCCGCCATTTCCATTTATGAGTCTTTTGGAAATAAAACCCAAAACTCACCTCTCGATTTGAGTCACGAGGTAAATTCTCCTCTCAAAAAACAGGATTATCGCGACACGCTCAAGCTCAGCAACCAGATTTTCGATATCGCCGAACAACATTTTTCCGAAGACGAATTGATCGATTTCATCCGAAAATGGATGCAGGAAGCTAAATTAAATTCTCTCACCATTTCTCTGGAAAATCCTGATTCCACGCTGGCTGTAATCCAGGACGAAGTTTCTCGCATTCATAACCAGGATATTCATCAGGACAGCTTTTCGCCTTACGCTTATCTGAATGCCAAGGTTTTGATGATCCAGAAGCTGTTCACCAATCAGTTGCAATTTATCAATGTTGCTAAAAATTACATCGAACTGGATGATTTTTACGAAGTTTTGCAGCATACTATCTTTCCGGCTACTTCACACGGGAAACTGGGTGGGAAAAGCACGGGCTTATTTTTTGCCGACAATATTATTCACCGGGAAGGCGATCCTGAACTCTGTCGTCATCTGAAAACACCGCAAACCTGGTATATTACTTCCGATGCCATGCTGAATTTTCTGCATTATAACAATCTGGAAGAAGTGGTGGAGCAGAAGTACAAAGATATAGAAATCGTGCGTGCCGAATACGGAAACATCATCCAGATGTTCAAAAATTCTCAATTACCGCAGGAAATATCGAAGGGACTTTCCCAGCTTCTGGATGAAATGGAACACCGTCCCATCATTGTTCGCAGCTCTTCACTTTTGGAAGACAGTTTCGGAGCGGCATTTTCCGGAAAATACAAAAGCTTATTTTTAGCAAATCAGGGCAGTAAAAAGGAACGGCTTAATGCTTTGGAAGACGCTATCGCCGAGGTTTATGCTTCTATCGTGGGACCCGATCCGATCCAATATCGCAAGGAACGAGGACTGCTCGATTTCCAGGAAGAAATGGCAATTATGATCCAGGAAGTGGTGGGAACAAAATGCGGAAAATATTTCTTCCCGGCTTTCGCCGGAGTGGCATTTTCCAACAACGAATTTCGCTGGTCTTCCCGTATCAGCAAAGAAGACGGACTGGTGAGAATGGTACCCGGCTTGGGCACACGGGCAGTGGATCGTCTGAGCGACGATTATCCGGTTTTGGCTTCTCCCGGAAAACCCGGCATCAGAGTAAATGCCAGCACAGATGAAATTCTGAGATATTGTCCCAAGAATATCGATCTGATCAACCTGGAAACCAATTCCTTTGAAAGCAGACCGCTGCTCGATATCATTCGGGAATGTCGCGATGATTATCCGCTTTACCAGCAACTTTTCTCCGTCTATGAAAATGATTATATCGCCGAAAAATCCGGCTTTAATATCGATTTTTCGTCTGACGATCTCATCGTAACTTTCAACGGATTGATCCGCCACACGGATTTTCTGAAGAAAATGAAAAAGATTTTGGATATTCTGGGCGAAAAACTCCATACACCGGTAGATATCGAATTTGCCGTAAAAGATGATAATATCTATCTCCTGCAATGCCGTCCCCAGAATTTTGCCAGTGTCGACGAACCTCAACCCATTCCACAGGACATTCCTTCCCAAAACATTCTGTTTACCGCGCATAAATACATCTCCAACGGTTACATTCCGGAAATTTCCTATATTGTTTATGTCGATCCAGATAATTACAGCAAACTCTCCGGCATCGAAGATTTGCGCAGAGTGGGTCGCTGTGTGGGTAAATTGAATTCTCTG
>DAISYT010000137.1:0-6069 GCA_036825175.1 Candidatus Cloacimonadota bacterium | reverse complement strand
AGGAAAGGCTGACATGAAAAATCTGTTGGGTGGCAAAGGAGCTAATCTGGCAGAGATGAATCTGGTCGGCGTTCCTGTTCCTCCCGGGTTCACAATTACAACAGAAGTTTGCACCGAATATAATCAATTTGGTAAAGAAAAAATCATGGAACTCTTAAAATCCGAAATTACCGGTGCAATTCAAAATATCGAAAATATCATCGGCAGCAAATTCGGTGATAAAGAGAATCCCTGTCTGGTTTCTGTCCGTTCCGGTGCTCGTGTTTCCATGCCTGGAATGATGGATACGGTTCTGAATCTCGGTTTGAATGACGACGCAGTGGAAGGCTTGGCAAAGAAATCGAATAATCCGCGTTTTGCCTGGGATTCTTACCGCCGATTCGTTCAAATG
This sequence comes from Candidatus Cloacimonadota bacterium, assembly GCA_036825175.1. GTDB lineage: Bacteria > Cloacimonadota > Cloacimonadia > Cloacimonadales > TCS61 > B137-G9. The sequence continues at coordinate 5,678 of DAISYT010000137.1, read as the reverse complement.
TACGGCGATGTCGTTTTGGGAATGAAACCCGCTTCCAAAGAAGAAACCGATCCGTTTGAAAAAATTATCGATGAAATTAAAGAAGCAAAAAATATCGTTAATGATACCGAATTAGCCACAGAAGATTTGCAAGAATTGGTAAAAAGATTTAAAAAAGCCATCAAAGAAGTTACCGGCTCCGATTTTCCTGAAGATCCGTGGACTCAGCTTTGGGGCGCAATTTGTGCGGTTTTCGACAGCTGGAATACGGAAAGAGCCATCTATTATCGTCAACTCAACCGAATTCCCGGAGATTGGGGAACTGCTGTGAACGTACAAGCCATGGTTTATGGCAATATGGGCAATAATTCCGCTACCGGCGTGGCTTTCACTCGTGATGCTGCCACCGGCGAAGACATGTTCAACGGCGAATACCTGATCAATGCTCAGGGAGAAGATGTGGTTGCCGGTATCAGAACGCCGCAGCAAATCACTTTGATCGGTTCCAGAAGATGGGCAGAATTAGCCAAAGTCAGCGAAGAAGATCGTGCCGCCAAATATCCTTCTCTGGAAGAGACCATGCCTCCCATTTATAAAGAATTATGCGTAATCGAAACAAAACTGGAAAATCATTATAAAGATATGCAGGATTTGGAATTTACCATTCAGGATGGTAAACTCTGGTTGCTGCAAACCAGAAGCGGAAAACGCACCGGTGTGGCAATGGTGAAGATGGCGATCGATATGCTCGAGGAAGGTCTTATCGATGAAAAAACCGCTCTTTTGCGCGTGGAACCCAATAAATTAGATGAACTTCTGCATCCTGTTTTCGATGCCGCTGCCATCAAAAAAGCTCTGGTCGTAGCCAAAGGTTTACCTGCTTCACCGGGAGCAGCTACCGGTCAATTGGTCTTCTTTGCCGACGAAGCAGAAAAATGGGCAAAAGATAAGAAAAAAGTTGTTTTGGCACGCATCGAGACTTCCCCAGAAGATTTGCGCGGAATGAACGTCTCCGAAGGTATCCTTACAGCTCGCGGCGGAATGACTTCGCATGCTGCTGTGGTGGCTCGTGGTATGGGAAAATGCTGTGTTTCCGGTGCCGGATCGATCCGTATTAATTATAAAGAACGTACTCTTACTTCCGATGGACAAGTTTTCCATGAAGGCGATTGGATTTCTTTGAATGGCTCTACCGGTGAAGTTTACAAAGGAAAAGTCGATACCAAAAATCCCGAATTGAGTGGAGATTTTGGTAAATTAATGTCGCTTTGTGATAAGTATACCGTCATGAAAGTACGCACAAATGCCGACACACCCAATGATTCCAAAGTCGCCCGTGGTTTTGGAGCTCAGGGTATCGGACTTTGCAGAACCGAACACATGTTTTTTGAAGGTGATCGCATTAAAGCTGTGAGAGAAATGATTTTAGCGAAAGATGAAACCGGACGCAGAGTTGCTTTGAAAAAATTACTCCCGATCCAAAGAAGTGATTTTGAAGGCATATTCGATGCAATGCAAGGTCTGCCGGTAACGGTAAGACTTCTCGATCCTCCATTACATGAATTCGTTCCCCACGATGAAAAAGGACAGCAAGAAATGGCTGAAGAGATGGATATTTCCCTGAATGAAGTGAAGGCTCGTGTGGAAAGTCTCGCTGAATTCAATCCCATGCTGGGACATCGCGGTTGCCGTTTAGGAAATACCTATCCGGAAATTACTGAAATGCAGACCAGAGCAATCATCGAAGCTGCTTTGAATTTAAAGGCAAAAGGAATTCAGGCAATTCCTGAAATCATGATTCCATTGATCGGAACGGTCGAAGAATTTAAAATGCAGGAAGATATTATTCGTCAAACAGCTCAAAAAGTCTTCGATGAAAGAAATGAGATAATCGACTTTTTAGTCGGCACAATGATCGAAATTCCGCGTGCTGCATTAACTGCCGCAGAAGTTGCTAAACATGCTGAATTTTTCAGTTTTGGTACAAATGATTTAACTCAAATGACCTTCGGTTATAGTCGAGACGATGCCGGCAAATTCCTTCCGATCTACCTCGCCAAGGGTATTCTGAAAGAAGATCCGTTCCAGGTTCTGGATCAGGTTGGCGTAGGACAGTTAGTGGAGATGGGAACTAAAAACGGTCGTAGCAGTCGTCCAAATTTAAAAGTCGGTATTTGTGGAGAGCATGGTGGAGAACCAAAATCCGTGATGTTCTGCCACAGAGTTGGCATGAATTACGTAAGTTGTTCACCGTATCGTGTTCCAATCGCCAGGCTCGCTGCAGCTCAGGCTGCAATCATTTAGTGTAGTGAATTTCCAAGCGGTGTTTTTTGTATAAACACCGCTTATTTCTGAAAAAAAATTGTAATAAACTTAATTTTTTTTCGTTTAATATATAAAGTAAGTGAGTTACAAACAAAAAAATGACTTGACAGGAAAAAAGTGAAGTCGTTTCAAGTGTACAGGAAACTTTGATAGAAAATAAGGAGATATTATGAAAAGAGTATTTTTGTTCGTTTTTGTTATTGCCTTGGTTAGTGGAATTTATGCTCATGAAGTAACCGCAAATTTATCTCTGAGTGATAATGAAGATAGAGGATTTAAATTTATGCGCGGTGACTTGTGCTGGGGTAATGAGAACTATTCTGTAGACCTTGATTTTAAATATTTGAATGAAGCTACAGATGGAAGTAAGCTGGATTTTAATTTATCACAAGCATGGAAAAAGGTTAATTTATGGGATTTTGCCGATTTATCTATCGGTAAACAAACTGTTACTTTTGGTAGTGTTTTATCATCCAAAGGATCGGCAAATTTGCAAATCCAAAAACTACATGTAGCGCCGACTGGCTGGATGTTTAAAATACATAAGAACATAAACAAAATAAACATGTATGCGGATGGAATTTGGCCCGGATACGGCACAGCAGATGTTGGTGGAAGGCTTGCCTATGAAAGTGATCTTTTCACTCTTGGTGGTTCAGCTACAGCTTGCGAAATTGGATCATATTTTTCTTCAGGTGGAGATGATGATATTTCTTGGGCTTATGAAGGTGATCTTAAATTTGTATTAGCTAACTTTTTAAAACTTCACGGACAATTCACAAATCTAAAAGATTCTGGCGAAATTAATTTCTTCGTTGTTGCCAGCTATGCTCCCGGATTTGAATTCCCCTATTTAGGTAAAAAAATCGGTCGTGTAATTTATGGAGACTGGAGACCTTATGTGGGCATAATTACTCGTGACGATGCTAAAGGCGATGGTATGGGTGAAAACAACATCTTCGGCGGATTGAATTATCAATCTTATGAAAATTCTTATATGAAATTTGAAGTGAATATTGACTCGGATGATGATATCGATCCGAGTTTATTAGTACAATTGGGTTACAAATTCTAACTAAATCAAATTTATAAAGTTAGCCGTGCCTTTCTGCACGGCTTTTTTTATTTCAAAAAGAAATCGATCAAATCTTCCCGATGGTTAAGTTTTAATGCCTCGATGATGTATTTTCTATTTTCTTTTTCGTACCAGAGAATCAATGACTTCATCAAACGTATCTCTCTTCCTTTGGGCACATGAATCGAATTCCCGTTCAGATCCTTTTCAGTAAAGTACATCAAAGTGCTTTCCGTCATCGGTGTGGGAGTAAATTCCTGAACCTGTTTTAGCTTTATATTATTCCTTTTCAGATAGATAGCCAACTCGATTGTGTCAGAGAAATCCGCTCCGGGATGACCAATGATAATATAAGGAACGATGTACTGTTTCTTACCGATCTGCTGACTATACGTTCCGAAAAACTTGCCGAACCGCTCATAAAGCTCGAAAGAAGGCTTATTCATAAGATGCAAAACTTTCTTGCTTTTATGCTCGGGAGCCAGCTTTAATAATCCCTGCACGTGAGATTCCGCAATTTTTTTTATGAAATCCGTATCTTGCAAAGCCAGATCGAATCTGATACCGGAAGATACAAAAACATGCTTCACATTTTCGAGCCGTTCTGCTCTCTGCAGAAGCTTTTTATAGGCTTTGTGTGAAGTCTCCAAATGCTCACAAATCTCTGGATACAAACACGATCTTCTCGGGCATTTCTGACTTATCCCCAACTTGCAGAACATCGCATACATATTGGCGGATGGACCACCGATATCGCTGACTGTACCGTTAAAATCGTCACTCTCTGACATTTTCCGGATTTCATGCAAAATAGAATGTTCACTTCTGGATTGGATCGTTTTTCCCTGATGCAAACCGATCGAGCAGAAATTACATCCACCAAAACAGCCACGATGAGAAGTAATAGAATTCTGAATCTGAACAAAAGCAGGAATGGTCTTTTTCCCATATTTAGGATGCGGTTTGCGTTGAAAAGGAAGATTATAAACTTCGTCCATTTCCTGACCGGAAAGTGGTTTGGCAGGAATATTGTGAATCAAATATTTTCCTGAAAATTGATAACTGATCTTTTTAGTAAGATGATTTTTAATAAATTCTTTCTGAAATTTCCAAAACTGATTTTTGGTCATTTCACTTTTATATTCACCCAGATTTATTTCTCCCGAATCTGAACGGGAAGAAACGACGGTTCCCTGCACAGTTTGTATTTCTGAGACGGGCATTCCCTGATCCAGTTTTTCCACAACTTCCAGGATCGGCTTCTCCCCCATGCCGTAAACCAGAATATCTGCTCTCGAATCGAATAAAATGGAATTTCGGATTTTATCGCTCCAAAAATCGTAATGCGGAAGGCGACGCAGACTGGCTTCTACTCCACCGAGTACGATAGGAACATCCTTATAAAGAGAACGGATTTTCTGCGAATAAACAATCGTTGCCCGATTAGGACGCAATCCCATTTTGCCGTCGGGAGAATAAGCATCGGTAGAACGGATTTTTCTTTGAGCGGTATAATGATTGATCATGGAATCCATGTTCCCGGAAGAAATACCGAAAAACAAACGCGGTGTGCCAAGTGAAAGAAAATCGGTATCGCTTTGCCAATCCGGTTGAGAAATGATCCCGACTTTATAGCCTTTGGAAAGAAGAAAACGAGCGATCAGAACGGGACCAAAACTGGGGTGATCGACATAGGCGTCGCCCGTCACGATGATTATATCTAACTGTTTCCAGCCAAGTTTTGCTACTTCATCCGGAGATGTAGGTAAGAAATATGACATAAAAAAAGCGGTTGAATACCGCCCATTAAGGTTTTAATCTGACGACATTGATCGCTTGCGTTCCCTTGTCTGTTTCCATCAGATCAAATTGTACTTCTTCTTCCGGCACGAGATACTTTCGGGATTTTTCGGACATTGTTACTATCGATTTCCAATGGACGAAATACTCGGTTCCGTCCTCCGTGAGTACGAATCCGTAACCCTTCGAGTCATCGAACCATTTTACTTTTCCAATCATGCAAACCTCTCAAATTATTGATGTGGCAATCTCAAATTTCACAGTGAAACTATCAAGCACTTTTTTCTACAATCTCTTCAGCAAGCACCATTATATGTGCATTCCCCGTTCTCAGAATAAAAAGCACCATTTTATTTTTGCCTGCCAATTTAAATTTTGCCCGACGACGAAACTCTTCTACCGTGAGTGGAAATCCGCGGGTTTTTCTCACCAACTCTCCGATGTTTTCGTGTCGGCAATAGTGTTTCAATTTTTTGATATCATAATCGAATTGCTCCCG
>DAISYT010000136.1:0-6099 GCA_036825175.1 Candidatus Cloacimonadota bacterium | reverse complement strand
CAAAGGACACAAAAAAACTGAATCGCTAACATCAGATCACCGATGACTCCACTAAATATTCATTAAAATGAAGAAATCGCTTGCCTGATATTCAAACATAATTATTTTCCCCTCAGTTATTCATTATAATGAAATCGAGGTGTTATGAAAGTTGAAGAACTCGGCAAAATGATCAAAGAACGCCGTAAGGTACTGTCTATCGATCAGCGGAATTTGAGTGAAATCTCGGAAGTGGCATTACATACGATCAGCAACATCGAATCCGGCAAAGGCAATCCTACTTTTCAGGTAATCGATAAACTTTGTGATGTGCTAGGATTGAAAATCCGCATTTCTGTAAAAGGTAAAGAATAATGGAAGCATTTGTCTTTTATCAAGATCGGCTAGCAGGTATTCTCAGTAAAACTGCCGCAGGTTATTCTTTTATTTATGATCAAAATTACCTTGCCGATCCTCGATCTAAATCAATCAGTCTTACTCTTCCCAAAAAACAAAAACAGTTCACTTCCAAATATCTCTTTCCGTTTTTTTTCGGACTACTGACGGAAGGTATCACTTCTCAAATCCAATCTAGAAAACTCAAAATCGACGAAAAGGATTATTTTAAAAGATTGGTTGAAACTGCAGCTTCCGATACAATCGGGTGCGTAACCATCAGAGGTGTGGAATGAATAAGTGTTTTGGATGTCTGAAAACGATTCGGCAGGGAAATTATTGCAATTCATGTCTACGGAAATTATTCGATGGAAAAATTCCCGTCCTGAACTTAAAAAAAGCAGAGTTCCAAACCGTTCGTTATCAGTTGATCGACCATTTCTCGATGTCGGGAGTTCAAGACAAAATATCTTTAAAATTAGATAGTAATCAGCTCATTCCAACACAAGTAAAGGGTGAATATATTTTAAAACCTGTGCCTGCTTACGTTCCAGAGTTCCAAAACGATGTCCCTGCCAATGAACATCTTACTATGCAAATTGCCCGACAGATTTTCAAAATAGGCACAGCAGAAAATGCTATTATTCCCTTTCAAGATGGTGAATTAGCTTATTTGACGAAACGCTTCGATCGGCGAAACGAAAATAAACTGCATATGGAAGATTTATGCCAATTGATGGAAATAACTCCTGAAACCCATGGTGAAAATTTCAAATATGAAAGTAGTTATCAAGAGGTTGGAAATACACTCAAACAATTTTGTGATGCACCCAAAATAGAAATAGAAAAATTATATAAAATTATTTTTTTTAATTATGTTTTTGGCAACGGCGATGCTCATCTGAAAAATTTTTCCTTAATCGAATCCGTGAACGATGATTTCATTCTTTCTCCGGCATACGATCTGATAAATACTTACCTTCACTTCCCGGAAGAGAGCAGAATGGCACTGGATTTATTTACTGATTTTGAAACAGAATTTTTTCAAAAAAATGGTTTTTACGGCAGAGTAGATTTCTTAAAATTAGCTGAATTTTATGGGATAAAATCAGAACGAGCTCAAAGGATGATAAATGCATTTCTAACAGCCCGAAATCATGTTTGTGAAATGATAAAATCTTCATTTTTATCTGAACCGGCACAAGAAAAATATTTAGATATTTATGCGGATAGAATGAAAGCAATCACATAAATTACAAAAAACTGATGAAAATATGAGGATACAATGGAACGTAAAATCTCGGTCGATCTGAAAAATCTGATCTTATCTTTTTCCGATTCTATGGACTTAGCCAGTCCCAATCTGTCACAACATCAACAAAGAACGGCATTTATCGCCTGGGAAATGTGCAAGCTAACCAAATTCAGTACTGAAAGGCTGGAGAACGTTTTCGTCGCAGCGTTGCTGCATGACATCGGAGCTTTTTCGCTGGAAGAAAAGACCGCCTTTCTGCAGGTTGAAACCCTGAACATGGAAGAACATTGCGTGCGTGGTCAGAAGATATTGCGCAAAATTCCCTGGCTGCGCGAATCCGCACGGATTATCCGTTATCACCATAAAGCCATCCGGGATTGGCATGAGACCATTTACGTGGCTCATGTTTTCGATTCTCAGATCATTTACCTGGCAGATTTCGTGGAACGCCAGATAGATCGAAATAAATTCATTCTCTGCCAGCATCACGACATCATCGAGAAGGTGAAAAATCTTAGTAGCATCGAATTTCACCCCCAGATCGTCGAGCTTTTTTTGGAAACATCCGACCGCGAAGAATTCTGGCTGGATATCATTTCACCCCGTTTATACACCATTTTACAAGCCGGACCGTTCCGAGAAATTAACGTCAATATGTCGGAGTTACTCGATATTTCCGAAGTTTTCCGCAACATCATCGATTTACGTTCACGTTTCACCTCCACTCATTCCAGCGGGGTGGCAGCAGCAGCTTCCATGTTGGCTCAGATGTTCGGTTTTACGCAGCTCGAAGTCGATTTCATGCAGATTGCCGGCAATTTACATGATATCGGAAAACTGGCGATTCCCAATGAAATTCTGAATAAGCCTTCCCGTCTGAACCGTTCTGAAATCGAAATCATGAAGTCCCATACCTATTACACTTACACCATCATCAACAGCATTTCGGGAATGGAAGAAATTGCCCGTTGGGCAGCATATCATCATGAGAAACTCGATGGCAGCGGTTATCCTTTCCGTTGTAAAGAAAACGAGCTTTCCACCGGCGCCCGTATCATGGCAGTAGCAGATATTTTTACGGCTTTGGCAGAAAATCGTCCGTACCGCCGCGGCATGGAACAAAAAGACATCGTGAAGATCATGCGGCAATTTGCCGATCGCAACCTGATCGACAGTAAATTGGTGCGGTTACTGTTTTTCAATTACGATGAAATCTATTCCCATGTAAAAACACAGCAGAATATTACTCAGAATTTTTATATTAACCAATTCGAGATCAAGCAAGATCATTGAACGAAAAGCAACTCCAAATATTTTTGTTGCCAAAATTTATCGGATTAGTTTTTTTCGCTGTTGTTTTTTGTAGAAGGGAGAGCAGAAAAAACATGAAAACAGAAAAGATCAGATTTCAGGAAGAAAAATGAGAAACATACCAGCTTTAGTCGTTGTAATAATAGGCGTTGTAGCCATTATCGCTGTCGTGGCTTTTGTCATTGCCAGTATCGCACAGAATTATTCGGAAGCAGAGAAAGAAGCCGAAACGCAAACAGCCGTTACCCAACTTCCTGAATTGAATCAAAATATGTACATCCTGCAGCTTTTTGCCAGCCAGAATTATTCCCGTCTCGAACATCAAAAGCAGAAATTGGAAAAGGAAGGCTACAATACGATCGTCACTAAAACCATGAAGAACGGAGAAATCCTCTACCGATTGCGTTTGGAAGGTTTATATGGGAAGGCAGAAGCTCTGGCTCTGGGTGATGAAATCAAACGAAAATTCCCCTCCATCCAGAATTTCTGGTTAGATCAGATCGGCACGGAAGAATCAGTTTCCGAACATATTTCTCAGCAAGAAGTGATCGATGAAAAAGGTGAGGAAGGAGAGCAAAATCAGGAACAGGTACAAAAGCCAGCCGAAAACATACCGGAAAAACTACCGGAAGAAATCGTGGGAACACCGGTAACGAAGTCGTCCGGCAAACAATATGAAGTGCAACTGATGGCAAGCAGCAATTATGCCAAGATCGAAGAAGCCAAATCCACTCTTGCCAAACTGGGTTACAATACCAAAATCCTTAATCTGAACGAAGGCAAAAAAATCGTTTATCGCCTGCGTTTAAAAGACCTTTATTCCCAGGAAAGCGGCGTGGCTCTGGGCGAAAAAATCATCAAAGAATCCAACCTGATCTCCGGCTATTGGCTGGATGAAATAGAAAACGGTAAAAGCGTTCCCGCTAATAAACAGCTAACCAAATCCACGCAACCGCCTGCTCCGCAAACCAAAACTTACGCCGGCGAAAAAATCTATGAAATTCAACTGCTGGCAAATACCAAACGCGATCTGGTGGAAAGCCGCAAACAGGATTTGGAAAAGAAAGGCTACCAAGCTAAAATCCTTTCCGTAGTGGTGAACGGCACCACTTATTACCGTCTGCGTTTAGCCGACAGCTATTCTCAGGAAGAAGCTCAGGACATCGGCAATCAGCTCAAAAAGAAAGTCTCTTTCGTGAAAGATTATTGGGTCGTGAAAAAATCGGCGGATGATCATGTGATAACCAGCACCAGTAAAACAACCAAACAGGAAACTCCCAAACCGAAAGAAGAGAAGAAACCTGTTCCGGCTGTAAATCAGCAAGCTAAAGAAACCGAAAACACTCCGTCTTCTTCTGCCGAAGCCAAAATCGTGGATTATTCTGCCACCTGCAACGCCAACGATGTAAACATCCGCACTGGTCCGGGAGCCGAATTCGAGGTCGATCCGATCGGCAAACTGATGCAGGGCATCACCGTATTCGTGGTAGAGGAAAAAGGCGAATGGGCTCGTTTCACGATCACACCGAATGACGAATCCTGGTCGGGCTGGGTAAGGCTGGTTTATCTTGATAAGAATTAATTTCCACTAAATATCATGAACTGGATAATTGTTTTACCGGTTGTATTTCCCATCGCTGTGGCAATTTTCGTGTTTATAACCCGGGAATCACTCTGGAAGAAGCTTTCCGTTTTAGCAGTGTTTATTCTGCTTTCCTGCCTTAAATTTCTCACTTCCAACGTAACCATCATTTTGCTGGGATTCTTTCTGCAAGTAATTCTGTTCATTTTACTTCTGATCTATTTCCGTAATCGTGATGTTATTTAAAAGAATCTGTTTTACCGATAATTACAAACTCCGGTGGAGTGATATAAAATAGCGCAGGGCGTAAGCCCTGTGTTAATCACAATAAGACTATCTGAACTCCGTAGGAGTGACACTACTAATCACGCAAAAACTACGAGAAAATTTATTTCCTCACTTCCCCAATTGCCCATTGCACGGCATTTTCCAGCATCTGTTCTTCCGGTTTAGCGATCATGCCGCCAGCCATCAGTTCATCGATCATTTTACGAGAGTGATCGATATCCTTTTTTGCCTTTTGAAAAGCTTCTTCCCAGCTCATTTCGCTGCGGGCAACCCCATCTTTGATCGCCTGCCTGGCAACTTCCGCCGCTTCAGCCGGAAAGACGTTCGCTTCGTCCATGGTGGGCACGATATTTTCCGGGTCGATACCGCGTTTTTGCGCAAACTCCGCTAAAGCATTAGCCGCCGCAATCGCCATATTATCTGTTATCTTGGAAGCTCTTACCAACAAAGCACCTTTCAGGATTCCCGGAAAACCGATGGAGTTATTTACCTGGTTTGGAAAATCGCCGCGACCGGTAGCCACGATGAAAGCGCCGGCTTCTTTTGCTGCATAAGGATAAATTTCCGGCACCGGATTGGCACAAACGAAAACAATCGCTTTCTCCGCCATCGTCTTTATCCATTCCGGTTTGATCGTGTCCGGTCCGGGCTGAGAAAGAGCGATCAGCACATCGGCATTACGGCAGGCAGCAGCAAACGAATCGATTCTTTCCGGATTGGTTTGTTCGCAGATTTCCCACTTACGATAAAAGCGTTTATCGGCTTCGATGTCGGTTCTTCCCGTATGTAATCCGCCGTGAGAATCGAACATATAGATTTTCTGCGGATCACCGCCGGCAGCGATGATCAAACGGGCGATCGTGGTGTTGGCAGCACCGGCACCCAACATGGCAATCTTCACCTCGCCGATCTTTTTATCCGCCAGTTTCAAAGCGTTGATCAAACCCGCCAAAGTTACACAGGCAGTTCCCTGAGCATCGTCGTGCCATACCGGGATAAGGCAATCTTCCCGCAAAGTGTCCAAAACCTGGTAGCAGTTCGGCTGGGAAATATCTTCCAGATTGATGGCGCCAAAACTGTGCTGACACATTTTTACAAAGTCGATGATTTTTTGCGGATTATTTTTACCGTTTGCATCACGACTATCCACGCACAGCGGCACCGCATCGATTCCACCCAGATATTTCATCAGGAAAGCTTTGCCTTCCATCACACCCAAACCACCCGGAGGTGTACAGTCGCCGTCACCTAATACGCGTGTGGAATCACTGACCACACCCACCAGATT
>DAISYT010000135.1:0-6108 GCA_036825175.1 Candidatus Cloacimonadota bacterium | reverse complement strand
GACGACGTGGACGGCAGAACCAATGCTTTCAAAGCAATCACCAGTGGACAGAACCCACCCAAACCCGGAATCCCGGAATCATTCAATGTGTTGGTCAGCGAACTGAAATCTCTTTGTTTCGACATCGAGTTTCTGGCAGACAAAGAGTGATAGTGGAGGTTACAAGTGATCAGAGAAATTAAACGAGATAAAAGAATTGATAATTACGACAAAGTAAGGATCAAAATTGCTTCTCCCGATACAATTCGCGAATGGAGTTACGGCGAAGTAACCAAATCCGATACGCTTAACTACCGTACCTTAAAACCGGAAAAAGGCGGATTATTCTGCGAAAGAATTTTCGGTCCGGAAAAAGATTTCGAATGTAGTTGCGGAAAATATAAGAAAAAACGCTTCCAAAACACGGTCTGCGACCGCTGCGGTGTGGAAATCACCACTTCCCGCGTGCGACGTTCCCGTATGGGTCACATCGAACTGGCAGTGCCTATCGCACACATCTGGTTCGTGAAAAGCATGCCCAGTGTGATCGGTACTCTTTTAGATATGCCCATCACCAAACTGGAACGCGTACTTTATTATGAATCTTTCATCGTTCTCAATCCCGGAGACAGCGATTATGAAGTCATGGATCTGGTGGATGTGGACGAATATTATGAAATCCGCGATCGCGTGGGCGAAGATTTTGAAGCCCTCATGGGAGCGGAAGCACTCAAGGTTCTGCTGGAATCATTAAATCTGGAAGACGAATCGATGAATTTGCGCACCATCATCAAGATGGAAACTTCGGTTCAGAAAAAACAGAAAGCCATCAAACGTTTAAAAATGATCGATGCTTTCCGTAAATCCGGCAATCGTCCCGAATGGATGGTTCTGGAAGTTCTTCCGGTACTGCCACCCACGCTGCGTCCTTTGGTGCAATTGGAAGGCGGTCGTTTTGCCACAGCAGATTTCAATGAATTATACCGCAGAGTTATCACGCGTAATAATCGTTTACGCGGATTGATCGATATCAATGCACCGGAAGTTATTCTGCGCAACGAAAAACGTATGTTGCAGGAAGCCGTCGATGCTTTGATCGATAACTCCCGAAAAACCCGTCCCGTGAAAGGACGCGGTAATCGTCCGCTCAAAGCTCTGGCTGACCAGTTGAAAGGAAAGACCGGTCGTTTCCGCCAGAATCTTCTGGGTAAACGTGTGGATTATTCCGGTCGTTCCGTGATCACGGTGGGACCGAACCTGAAATTGCATCAGTGCGGTCTGCCCAAAGAAATGGCTATCGAATTATTCAAACCGTTCATCATAGAAAAACTGGAAAAAATGGGTGAAGCCGAAAAAGCTAAAACCGCCAAAAAACTGATCGAAAAACAGCGTCCGGAAATCTGGCAGATTCTGGAAGAAGTGATCAAAGATTACCCGGTTCTGCTGAACCGTGCTCCGACGCTGCATAAACACGGTATTCAGGCGTTCATGCCAATTCTGATAGAAAGCAAAGCTATTCAGTTACATCCGCTGGTTTGTATTCCTTACAATGCCGACTTCGACGGAGACCAGATGGCTGTGCACGTGCCGCTTTCCCATGAAGCTCAGATGGAAGCCCGTGTACTGATGCTTTCCACCCGAAATCTGTTGCTGCCTGCCAGCGGAAAACTGGCTATGGCGACCAACCAGGATATCGTGCTGGGAAATTATTATATCACAGCGCTGAAAACCGACGCTCCCGAAGACGTATCCAAACTGCGTTATTTCTCTTCGCCCGACGAAATGATGCTGGCTTTTGAATTAGAAGAATTGAAAACCAGCGGCAAAGGAAAAACGAGAGAATCGGCATTAACGGTTCATTCCTGGATCCGCATTTTAATAGGCGATGAAATCATTACAACCACGGTTGGACGTGTGATTTTTAATCAGATTGTACCTCAGGAAATCGGATTTATCAATACCACGTTAACCAAAGGTAAATTGAACGATCTGGCTATGGATTGCTACGACGCCGTTGGACAGTCCCGTACGGCTATTTTCCTGGATGCCATCAAAGATTTGGGATTCAAATATGCGACCAAAGCCGGAATCACTTTCAGTGCCAGCGATGTGATTTCTCCTAAAGACAAAAACAAGATCATCTCCAAAACCGAGAAAGAAGTACAAAAAATCACCAACAGCTATCTGAATGGTGAAATTACCGAGACCGAACGTATCAACCGTGTGATCGATAAGTGGAAAATCACCACCGATAAAGTTACCGATGTTCTGATGAAAGAACTTCATGCCGATCAGAATGGTTTCAATTCTATCAACATGATGTATATTTCCGGTGCTCGTGGCGGTAAAGACCAGATCAAACAGCTCGGAGCTATGCGTGGTTTGATGGATAAACCTTCCCGAAATATTTCGGAAGGTATTGCCGAAGTGATCGAAACACCCATCAAATCTAACTTCAAAGAAGGTCTTACCGTTCTCGAATACTTCATTTCGACTCACGGCGCCCGTAAAGGTCTGGCTGATACAGCCTTGAAAACTGCCGATGCCGGTTACCTCACCAGACGTTTGGTGGACGTAGCTCAGAATGCCGTTATCGTGGAAGAAGATTGCGGTACGATCGAAGGTTTGGAAAGAGGAGCTTTGAAGGAAGGTCTGGAAGTAATCGAATCACTTTCCGAACGCATCAAAGGTCGTACCACTGCCGAAGATGTCATCGATCCGATCACCGATCAGATTATCGTTCCGGCTAATAGTGAAATTACCAACGAAATGGCAACGATGATCCAAAATCACGGGATCAGTCATGTGAAGATAAGAACCGTACTCACTTGCGAAAGCAAAAAAGGTATCTGCGCCAGATGTTACGGCAGAGACCTGGGCACAAACAAGCATGTAACCATCGGTGAGCCGGTGGGTGTAATCGCTGCCCAGAGTATAGGCGAGCCCGGTACACAGCTAACTCTGCGTACATTCCACATCGGTGGAACTGCCAGTACGGACGTCGATCTGGCAGAAGTTGTGGCGAATTCCGAAGGTACGGTCAAATTCTATAAAATGAACACCGTGCTGAACAGGTATGACGAATTGGTTTCCATCAGTCACTTAGGTCGGATTGTGATCATAGAAGATGAAACCGGAGATGAACTGGAAAGCTACAAAGTGGAATATGCCGCCACAATTTATGTGCGTGAAGGCCAGAAAGTGGTGAACAACACCAAGCTTTTCAGTTGGGATAACTACAACAATCCATTGATCGCTACAGCCAAAGGTAAGTTGAAATTCGAACATTTCATCAAAGACGTGACTTACAAGGAAGAATTCAACGAACTAACCGGTTCGCGTGAAATCACGATCATCGAATCTAAAGACCGCAAATTGCAGGCTCAATTTAAGATCGTGGATGATAAGAAAGAAGTTCTCGTTCCCATTCCCACCGGACTCAGCGTGGATATTGAAGATGGCGTTTACGTTCATCCGGGAGATATTTTAGGAAAATCTTCCCGTATCACGATAAAACAAGGTGATATTACCGGCGGTCTGCCACGTGTTCAGGATTTATTCGAAGCCCGCGTTCCCAAAGATAAAGCTATTCTTTCCGAAATCAAAGGCGTCGTTTCCATCGGTGATTTGACCAAATCCGGTCGTGTTATCTATGTGCGAGCCGAGGATGGAACCGAGAGAAAATACGTGATCCCGCCAGGAAAACGTATCATCGTGCACATGGGCGATAAAGTGGATAACGGTGACGCTCTGTCCGACGGACCGCTCGATCCGCACGATATTCTGAGAGCAAAAGGAATCAAAGCCGCTCAGAAACTCATTCTGGACGAAATCCAGGAAGTGTATCGTAAACAGGGTGTGAAAATCGACGACAAACACATCGCCGTGATCATTCGCCAAATGTTTAAAAAATTGAAAATCCTTAACCCGGGACACACAATGTTCCTGGAAGGTGAAATAGTAGATAGAAATCAGGTAATGCAGGAAAACAGACGTATCGAAGAAGAGGGTGGCGAAGGAGCCACTTTTGAGCAACTTCTTCTCGGTATCACCAAAGCTTCGCTGCTTACCGATAGCTGGCTTTCCGCCGCTTCGTTCCAGGAAACGACCAAAGTTCTCACGCAGGCTTCCATCGAAGGTAAGGTCGATGATCTGGAAGGTTTGAAGGAAAGTATCATCATCGGACACAGAATTCCGATCGGAACCGGCACGAAATTCTATAATCAGCAGGTAAAAAAGGCTATCGACAGCGGTAAGTCTATCGGAGATATCATCAGTGAATTTGCTCATTCATCTGAAGAAGAGAAAACCGAAGACATACTTGATTTCTAAAAAAAACGGAGGAAAAAGGTGCCTACAATTAATCAATTGGTCAGAAAAGGGCGTAGTAAGGTAACTAAAGCCAAAAAGAATCGTGCTCTCGCTGCTTGCCCGCAAAGACGTGGTGTTTGTACACGTGTGTACACCACCACTCCTAAAAAACCTAACTCAGCTTTGAGAAAGGTCGCCAGAGTTCGTTTAACTCATGGCGTGGAAGTAACTGTTTATATTCCCGGAGAAGGTCACAACCTTCAGGAACACAGCATCGTGCTGGTAAGAGGCGGCAGGGTCAAAGACTTGCCCGGCGTTCGCTATCATATCGTGCGTGGCGCTCTCGATACATCAGGTGTGGAAAACAGAACCAGATCTCGTTCCAAATACGGAACCAAGAGACCGAAGAAGTAGGAGGAAGGTAAATGTCAAGAAGACGTAAACAACTGGATAGAGAAATTCTACCCGATCCGAAATACAAAAGTGTCGTTCTGAGTCAGTTTATCAACACCGTGATGAAAAAAGGCAAGAAAAGCCTGGCTGAAAGAATCGTTTACGATGCTTTGGATATTCTGGGAGAAAAAACCAAAGAATCTTCCCTGGATGTTTTCAACCAAGCCGTTGATAATGTGAAACCTCTCATCAAAGTCGTTTCCCGTCGTATCGGCGGATCAAATTATCAGGTTCCCACCGAAGTAACATCAAAAAACGCTCAGGCTCTGGCATTCCGCTGGATCATCAGCTATGCCCGTGCTCGTTCGGAAAAAACCATGGTGGAACGTCTCGCAGGAGAATTATTGGCTGCTTACAAAAAAGAAGGCGCCAGTATTAAGAAACGTGAAGACGTGCATAAAATGGCAGAAGCCAACAAAGCTTTTGCTCATTTCAGGGTTTAAATGAGAATTTCATTATGTCAAAAGATAGTGAATCAGCTGCGAAAAGCTGCAAGGAAAATGAAACTTTAGCAAACATCAGAAACATTGGCATAATGGCGCATATCGATGCCGGTAAGACAACTACCACCGAAAGGATGTTGTTCTATACCGGCATCATTCATAAGATGGGTGAAGTGCACGATGGCAATGCCGTGATGGACTGGATGGAACAGGAAAAAGAGCGCGGTATTACCATTACTTCCGCCGTGACCACATGCTTCTGGAATGAAAAACAAATAAACATTATCGATACTCCCGGACACGTAGATTTCACTGCCGAAGTAGAACGTTCGCTGCGTGTTTTAGATGGTGCTATCGGTATTTTCTGTGCGGTCGGCGGTGTGGAACCGCAGTCCGAAACTGTCTGGCATCAGGCAGATAAATATAAAGTTCCTCGTCTGGCATTTATCAATAAAATGGATCGTTCCGGAGCCGATTACGAACATGTCATCGATATGATCCACGACCGGCTTACGCACAATGCCAACGCCATTCAGATACCTATCGGCAGAGAAGAAAACTTTGAAGGCGTGATCGATCTGATCACGATGCGCGCCTGTTATTTCGATCAATCGACGATGGGCGTGAATTATACTTTTCATAAAATCCCGGAAAATTATCTGGAAACAGCGCGTGAACACCGCAATCTTCTGATTGAACATGTCGCCGAATACGACGATGCCTTGATGGAAAAATATCTGGAAGAAGAAGACATCGCACCGGGACTTCTGATCAATACGATCAGGAAAGCCACTCTCTTCCACCAGTTTGTCCCCATCCTCTGCGGTTCTTCTCTCAAGAATACCGGTGTGCAATTACTACTGGATGCCATTACTGAATTTCTGCCTTCCCCACTGGATGTCCCCCACCCCATCGGAATTAA
>DAISYT010000134.1:4050-6199 GCA_036825175.1 Candidatus Cloacimonadota bacterium | reverse complement strand
TCTTCCGTGGGTTCGGTTTGCCAGATTTTCGCAAATCTGGCAAAATCCTTTAAATCGACCAATTCATCGATTTCGGGAATGGATTCCTGCAGATCGGAGAAGTAGCGTTTCACCAGACAGCCGGTAACGATCAGCTTTTCGCATTTTCCGGTTTCTTTGTATTCCGCCATTTCCAGGATCGTATTGATCGATTCCTCTTTGGCATCTAAAATGAAACCACAAGTATTCACGATGATCACATTTGCTTCTGCCTGATTCTCTGTAAAACCGTATCCGGCTTTGCTGATGATGGCGCTGAAAACTTCACTGTCCACCAGGTTCTTGGAACAGCCTAAACTAACAATTGCATATTTTTTCATTATTCTCAAATTCCTTTTTACTCCCTTTCATAAGGGGAGAAATTCTGCACATTTTTGTAAAAATAGCGCAGAATAGAGGGGTTTCGTACAATACTTACAAACCCAATTTCTGCCACTAAACACATTATAGATTGCAGTTCTTAACTCAACGCTGCGCTTTTGAGTCAAGTCCTGCTCGTTGGACTTGCCCTGAAGTGAAACTCGGGGTAAGAACAACGGTCTAAAAATTCTCTGCAGTTCTAAACTCGTCTGGCAGCTGCCGGATTACGTCAATTCCTGCTTATTGGACTTCCTGCAAGATTTGAACAAAAAAGGGCGATCTTTTGCAATCGCCCTTTCTGTTAAACATTTTATTTTAATCCAACAGGTGGACGATCACGCCGGAGCGGAGTTTCGGTTCGAACCAGGTGGATTTCGGTGGCATGATAGCACCGGCATCGGCAATTGCCATCAACTGCTCGATGGAAGTGGGAAACATGGAGAAAGCGACAGCTTCGCCGGCATCGACTCTTTTGCTGAGTTCTTTCAAACCACGAATTCCGCCCACGAAATCTATTCTCTCGTCTTTACGCGGATCGCCGATTCCTAAAATCGGATGCAGAAGATTATCCTGCATGATGGAAACATCCAGAGATTTCACCGGATCCTCGGTGGGGAAAGTTCCTGCTTTGGCGGTAAGTTTGTACCAGCTGCCATCCAAATACATACCGAAAGTATGCAATTCGGAAGGTTTAAATTCCTGACAGCCGATTTTGTCGATATCGAATTTTTCTTTCACTTTAGCCAGGAATTCATCTGGGGAAAGTCCGTTCAAATCTTTCACCACGCGGTTGTAATCCATGATGTAAAGCTGATCGTGCGGAAAGATGACCGACAGGAAATAATTGTATTCTTCCTCGCCGGTATGCTGCTGATTGGCAGCACGACGACGCTGTCCCACAGCGGTACCGGAAGCGGAACGATGATGTCCGTCTGCTACATACAAATAATCTATCTTTTGGAAAATTTTGGTAATCTGATCGATGACATCTTCCTGATCGATTTTCCAGAAAATATGCCTGATCCCGTCATCTGCCGTGAAATCGTAAGTGGGAGCAGCTTTAGTGAGCTTTTCCACTAATTCGTTCATGTCCTTACGGGCTTTGTAAGTAAGGAAAACCGGACCGGTGTTGGCGTTCAGCGTATCCACATGTTTAATGCGGTCGGCTTCTTTGTCGGCTCTGGTATTCTCATGTTTTTTGATGATGTTGTTTTCGTAATCTTCGATGGAAGTAGCAGCCACCAAACCGATCTCATCGACGTTACCCATGATTAAACGGTACAGGTAATAACACGGTTTTTTGTCCTGAATCAGAACGCCGTCTTCGATGAATTTATACAGATTTTCTCTGCCTTTCTGATAAACCGCTTCATCGTAATGACCGGTTTCGGGCGGAAGATCGACTTCCGGTTTTACTACATGCAGAAAGCTGTAAGGTTTATCTTTTACCTGCTCTCTGGCTTCTTCCGAATTCAAAACGTCGTAGGGCGGCGAAGCGACAAATTTCACTTTGTCGGCTATCGGACGAATGCCTCTAAAAGCTCTGATCTTTGCCATTTTTTTTCAAATCTCCTGATCTATTTTTATTTTCGTTTTTATCTATCCTTGAAAAGGTTTAAAAGGCTTCTCTTCCTGCCGAACCTTTTCAAGGTTTTGTAACGATCCTAGCCTTGAAAAGGCTGACCTGAACGAATTCCTCTGCCGAAGCCGTTTTCAAGGATTCTTTACCCTGAAAAGGTTTAGAAGGCTT
>DAISYT010000134.1:0-3950 GCA_036825175.1 Candidatus Cloacimonadota bacterium | reverse complement strand
ATTCTTTACCCTGAAAAGGTTTAGAAGGCTTCTCTTCCTGCCGAAACCTTTTCAAGGATTCTTTACCCTGAAAAGGTTTAGAAGGCTTCTCTTCCTGCTGAACCTTTTCAAGGTTTTGTAAAGCTCCTAGCCTTGAAAAGGCTGACCTGAACGAATTCCTCTGCCGAAGCCGTTTTCAAGGATTCTTTACCCTGAAAAGGTTTAGAAGGCTTCTCTTCCTGCCGAAACCTTTTCAAGGTTTTGTAATGATCCTAGCCTTGAAAAGGCTGACCTGAACGAATTGCTCTGCCGAAGCCGTTTTCAAGGTTATTACACTTTTGTTATACTCAGCCAAACCTCTTTTCCGTTCACATCCCAGGTGGTGCCGTCTTCATGCGTTTCCTGCACGCGATGGAACGAATCGGTAAGAGTCTCATTCTCGATGTAAGCAGCGTAATTTACAAAGACATCCGCAATCTCGTCATCTCCCAGATAAAAGACTTTGATGCGATCCATGATCTCGAAACCACTTTCTTTACGGGTAAATTGGATTTTATTCACCAACTCCCTTGCCAGACCTTCCTGCAGAAGTTCCGGGGTAAGCGTGGTATCCAATGCCACGAAAAGCTCTCTGTTGGCTTCAAAAACGAATCCTTCCTTATCTTTGATGGAGATGATCAAATCCTCTTCGCTTACTTTGAACGTGCTGCCGTCCAATTCCAGAAAATAATCCTTCCCCTGATGCAAAGTATCGACCACATGATTGGCGTTCAATTCCGATAAAACAGAAGCGATGCGTTTCATGTGTTTCCCGAATTTTGGTCCCATAACTTTGAAATTGGGCTTGAATTCGTATTCCACAAAGTTGTCTTTTTCCTGGATGTATTTAATTTCTTTCACATTGATTTCTTCCGTGATCAATCCTTCCATACGTTGAACCAGCGGCTGGAAACGACCCGGAATGTAGAGCGCACCCAAAGTCTGACGCACTTTGATCTGACAGGTATTACGAGCGGCTCTGCCCAGCGAAACCAGGTCGATCACAGTCTGCATTTCTTTTTCCAGTTGGGAATAGATGACGTCCTGATCAACAACCGGATAATCTTCCAGATGAACGCTTTCCTTGCCGGAAAGATTGGTGAAAATCTCTTCCGCCAGGAATGGAGCAGCCGGAGCCATCAGTTTGGTTACGGTTACCAGCACCTGATAAAGCGTGAGGTAAGCTTCTTTTTTATCTTCCGTAAGCTCGAAAGCCCAGTAACGACGGCGGCAACGGCGCACATACCAGTTGCTCAGATCGTCGATCACAAAGCTTTGAAGAGCTCGCACCGCCTTGGTGAGATCATAATTTTCCATGAACGTACTTACTTCGCCGATCAACGTATTCAAACGGGAAATGATCCATTTATCGATTTCAGCGGACTTTCGGTTGGAAAGCTCGAACTTGGTGGCGTCGAAATTATCGATATTGGCGTAAGTCACATAGAATGAATAAACATTCTTCAAGGTTCCGAAAAATTTATTCACGATCTCGGCGACGCCTCTTTCATCGAATTTGGTGGGAATCCAGGGTGGACTAACGGCAAGCAGATACCAGCGGATGGCGTCGGCTCCGAATTCTTCCATCAATTTCATCGGACTCACGGTGTTACCCCTGGTTTTGCTCATTTTTTGACCGTTTTTATCTAAAATAAGATCGTTTACCAAACAGGCTTTGTAAGATGATTTTCCCATCAGAATGGTGGAAATTGCCAGCAACGAATAGAACCAGCCTCTGGTTTGATCGATGCCTTCACTGATGAAATCGGCAGGGAATAAATCCTGCTCGAATCTTTCTTTGTTTTCAAACGGATAATGCCATTGAGCAAAAGGCATGGAACCGCTGTCGAACCAGCAGTCGATCACTTCCGGTGTACGCTGCATTTTGCCATGACAATGCGGACATGCCAATTCTATTTCATCCACGTAAGGACGATGCAATTCGATATTTTCCGGAACGGATTCACCATTTTTCAGTTTTCCTTTTTCCCGCAATTCTGCGATGGATCCGATGCTTTCCAATGCACCGCAATCAGGGCAAACCCAAACGTTGAGCGGTGTGCCCCAAAATCTGTCACGCGAGATCGCCCAATCGACGTTATTTTCCAGCCATTCGCCAAAACGCTTTTCGCCTACGAACGGCGGATACCATTTGATGCTTTTATTATTTTCGATCATCTGCTCTTTATAATCGCTGGTTTTGATGTACCAACTGGTGCGGGCGTAGTAGATGAGCGGGCTGTCGCAACGCCAGCAGAACGGATAACTGTGTGTTACCTGTTTGCGCTTGTACAGCATGTTGCGTTCTTTCAATTCGCGGATGATGTCTTTATCGGCTTCTTTTACGAATACGCCTTTCCAGGTTGTGATCTCGGCGGTAAATTTCCCGGCTCCGTCCACCGGCTGGATTACGGGCAGATCGTATTTTTTACCCAGATCGAAGTCGTCCTGACCAAAAGCCGGAGCGGTGTGAACCACGCCGGTTCCGTCTTCCATCGTCACATAATCTGCCAATCCCACGAAGAAAGCCTTTTTATCAGGTTTTACGAAAGGAAAGAGCTGTTCGTATTCCAGAAACTCCAAATCGTTTCCCACGAATTTTTCCACAATTTCATATTCTTCGTCGATCACTTCCAAACGAGCCTGAGCCAGAATGAGATATTCGTCGTTCAATTTTATTTTTACATAAGTTTCTTGGGGATTAACCACCAACGCCACGTTGGAAATCAAAGTCCAGGGCGTGGTCGTCCAAGCCAGGAAATAGGTATTTTCGGCATTTTTCATCCTGAATTTGATGAAGACGGATGGGTCTTCCGTTTCCCGATAACCCTGAGCAACTTCATGGCTGGAAAGCGGAGTGCCGCAACTGGGGCAATACGGAACGATTTTGTAGCCTTTGTAGATCAGACCTTTTTTATAAAAATCGTTCAGAATCCACCAAACGGTTTCGATATATTCATTTTTCAAAGTGATGTAAGGATGATCCAGATCGATCCAATAGCCCATTTCTCTGGTCATTTCCCGCCATTGCTTTTCATAGGAAAAAACCGAGTCCTGGCATTTGTGATTGAATTTTTCCAGTCCGTAAGCTTCGATTTCTTTTTTATCGTTCAAGCCCAAACGCTTCTCCACTTCGATTTCCACCGGCAAACCGTGTGTATCCCAACCGGCTTTGCGCTTCACCTGAAAACCCTTCATGGTTTTATAGCGGCAGACCGTATCCTTTTGGGTGCGGCTCATCACATGATGAATTCCCGGCATGCCGTTAGCAGTGGGAGGACCTTCAAAAAATACGAATTTCTGGTTTCCTTCCCGGAAGTCTTCGCTCTTTTTGGCAGTGTCTTTTTGCTGCCAATAATCTCTTATCCGCTTTTCCAGAGCTGCGGATGTTTCTTTTGTATCAACAGGTTTATACATTTTATTTTACTCCCCTTTTTCTGTTTCCGGTTTTTCGTCTTCTTCGAATAATTCGTGGTATTGTTCTTTCAGTTCGGGAATTTCTGCCACGTAGCTTTTCCAGTCTGCCATGGCTTTTTCCATATCCACGCATTTGTGGCACAATACCAGAGTGTTTTCGGGAGTAACACCAATATAGCCGCGGTCGTAACACTTACCGCACGACTTCTTTTTTCGGTTACGAGCCGCAATCTCCTTTGCTTTTTCCAAATGTTTTTCTTCCAGCTTAAACATAATGCTCCTTCTTACTTTTCAAACCTCTATCCGGTTTGAATATTCAAGCTTGCTCCAAACTTTTTATTGGAAGATAAATGTCAATATTAAACCCAGATAATGCAGTGAGATTTTGGGATTTATCCGCCGAGGCGGACTCTGTGACTGGGAGAAGATGGGAAGATGGGAAGATGAGAAGATGAGAACGTGAGAAGATGAGAAGATGAGAAGTGAGAGATGAGTAGTCAGCAGGACTTGACTCA
>DAISYT010000133.1:0-6211 GCA_036825175.1 Candidatus Cloacimonadota bacterium | reverse complement strand
TATGAACTTTAACTTATTTTATTACAATAAGTTATGAATTATGAAAAAGGCTTAAAAAGTAAATAAAAAGGAGTTGAATGAAAAAAATAGATTTGCATATTCACACGAATTTTTCCGACGGTTTGTTTTCGCCTGAAGAAGTTTTGGATCTGGCAGAAGAACGAGGATATAATGTCATCGCTTTTGCTGATCATGATAATATCGACGGCTATCTGGCTGGCAGGGATTATGCCCGTGAAATCGGTATAGAATTGATTCCGGCAGTGGAAATAAGCACTTTGGAACAAGGACGGGACGTTCATATTTTGGCTTATTATTTCGATATAAAAAATAAGAAACTGCTTTCTTTACTGAAAAAAATCTATGACAGCCGCTACAGCCGGGCAGAAAAAATCATCGAAAAACTCAATGCGCAAGACATCAATATCAGCATCGAACAGGTGAAGTCTTTTTCCGGTCAAAACAACTACATCGGTCGTCCGCACATCTGTCGTGCCCTAATCGAAAACGGTTATTGTAACGATAAGTACGAGGCTTTCGATACCTATCTGGGTGAACATTGCTTCGCTTACGTTCCCAAATATGCCTGCACCACCTCGGAAGCTATTTCCGCGGTTCATCAGGCAGGCGGAATAGCAGTTCTGGCACATCCTTACACACTTGGCGACGACGCCATGATTTATAACATCATCTCTTACGGCGTGGATGGGATGGAAGTTTTCTATGCCAAAAGTAACGATGAGACAATTTATCATTATAATGAAATCGCCAAAGAGAACGGACTGATCAGAACCGGCGGTAGTGATTTTCATGGCGACGGACTCGATCTGGAAATATTGGGAAATTACAGCGCTCCCGAAAAAGTGCTGAGCGAAATGAAGCGAGGCAGAAATGAGTGATCTGGGAAAATTGATCGATATTAACGCCACCAAAGGCTTGCCCCGCAAATACCGTTTCCATCCGTTCACCCGCTGGTTTACATTGATTCTCGGTTCGCTGATCAGCCTTTATTCACTGTGGCTGATCTTCGCCAAAATTACCGCCGATTCGACCGGATTTTATAAATTCCTGCCCTTTGCCATCCTGTTTTTAAGTTTGAATTCCGTTCTAAAAAATCTGTTTACTTTGAACGTAATTCTCTTCCAAACTGACAGCATCACCTTCCGCTATCTGGGAAAGAAATCCTTCAAACTTCATTGGCAGGACATAAAGAAAATGGAATTCAGCAACGACAAATTCAAACAAATCATACTGAAATATGCCGTCGGTTCGGAAGAAAAATCGTTCGCTTTTGCCATCAGCTTTCCCAACATGCTGGAAATCGTGAACAGCATCGCGGAGATGTGTCCGGAAATGGAATGTGACGATTTTATGAAAAATGTGATTGTTTCTCCCAAAGAAAAGGAAAAATATGCCAGACAACAAACCCATCAGGATTAATAATAATTGCGTACATTTTCGGGGAGATATTCCCTGCCTTCCACATAAAAAGCACGGTGTGCATTGCGATAATTGCTCATATTTTCAGCCGTTCAACGAACGCATTTTGATCATCAAACTGGGAGCTGCCGGAGATGTAATTCGCACCACCCCGATCTTGCGACGTCTGCGTCGGGAATTTCCTCAGGCAGAAATAACCTGGCTCACTCATACGCCGCTTTTTGTGCCGGCAGAATACGTGCAGAATATTCTTACCTGGACCTGGGAAAATATTCTCTGGCTGCAAAATCGAGAATTCGATCTGCTGATCAATCTGGATAAGGACAAAGAAGCTCTGGCTCTGGCGAAGAGCATTCCTGCCAAAATAAAGAAAGGCTATCTGCCCGATGAATTCGGCAAATGCTCCCCGGCTGATGCGGACAGTGTTCACAAATGGCAAACCGGGTTGTGGGATGATTTTTGCCAGCGCAACCGTAAAAGCTATCCGCAGGAAATTTTTGAAATGCTCGGTTATAAATTTCAGGGAGAAAAATATCTGCTCGATCTGCCGGAAATACGACAGAAATTTGCTCTGCCGACCGATAAAAAAAT
The DNA here is from genome assembly GCA_036825175.1 of Candidatus Cloacimonadota bacterium. Classification (GTDB taxonomy): domain Bacteria; phylum Cloacimonadota; class Cloacimonadia; order Cloacimonadales; family TCS61; genus B137-G9. The sequence goes on along the minus strand of DAISYT010000133.1, from coordinate 4,180 downwards.
CATTGGCTTAAATACCGGCTGCGGCACCCGCTGGCTGACGCGTCTTTGGGGTGAAAATAACTGGATCGATTTATCTAATCAGCTGCATGAAGCAGGTTATCTTCCTTTGCTTTTAGGCGGAGCGGTGGAAGATAAAATGAATCTGGAAATAGCCGCATCTTCCCACGCTGTTTATCTGGGTCATTTCGACCTGCCGATTTTCCTGAATCTGGTGAATTGTTGTGATCTGGTAGTTACGTCCGTAACCATGGCGATGCACATCGCCATTGCTTTTGAAAAGAAATTGATCTTGCTCAATAACATTTTTAATCGTTATGAATTCGATCTGTACGGTTTGGGAAAAATCCTGGAACCGGCTGCTAAAAATTGTCTGGGATGTTACAAAAATTCCTGCGAAGAAAAGTGCATGAGTACCATTCCTGTCGATCTGGTATTGCAAACGATCCGGGAACTTTTGCCGGCATGAAAATCGCTTTCATCGGACCGGCATATCCTCTGCGGGGCGGCATCGCCCAATTCATCTGCCTGCTGGCGGAAGAGCTGCAAAAAAGGCACGAGGTAAAAATATTCTCTTTTCGCAGACAATATCCCCGGCTTATTTTTCCCGGAAAAGAACAGATCGACCGCAGCGAGCAACAACCCGATCTGAACATCGAAGCGGTGGTTACACCCTATAATCCGCTAACCTGGTTTGCTGCTGTGCAAAAAATCAGTGAATGGCAGCCCGATCTGATCATTCTGAAATACTGGATTCCTTTTTTCGCTCCCTGTTACGGCTGGCTGATCAGGCATCTGAAACGCCGGCAAAAAGTCAAAGTGGTTTATCTGATCGATAACATTGTTTTCCATGAAAAATGGCTGTGGGCTGATAAATTGAGCCGATATGCCCTCCAACGAGCAGACAAACTGATCACCATGTCCGATGCTGTGTTCCGCGAAACCAAACAGCTTTTACCCAAAGCAGAAGTAATCAGAGGATTTCATCCCACCTACAATTGCTATAACCTCAATAATTTCAATAAATTATCAGCACAGAAAAAGCTGAATTTAGTCGGTAAGAAAGTAATCCTGTTTTTCGGTTACATCAAGCCTTACAAAGGGCTGGATTTACTCATCACGGCTTTCTCAATGATTTTATCCAAACTCCCGGAAGCACATCTGCTGATCGTGGGTGAAGTGTACGGAAAGGACGAAACTTATTTCCAGTCGATCAAAGAACTGAATTTGCAAAGTCACGTTTCCTTTATCAACCGTTTTGTAGCCAACGAAGAAGTGGAAATTTTTTATAAAGCTGCCGATGTTTTGGCTTTGCCGTATCGCAGTGCCACACAAAGCGGCGTGGTGCAAATTGCTTATGATTTCGGATTGGGTGCGGTTTGTACACCGGTGGGCGGTTTACCGGAACTGGTGATCGATGGCAAAACCGGTATCGTGGCACAAGATGCAACTGCACAGGCATTCGCCGCAGCGACGATCAAATTCTTTGAACTGAATGCAGAAGAATTGCAACAAAACGTTCTCGCCGAGAATGGCAAATATACCTGGCAAAAGTTCGGCGAATTGCTGTAATTTTTTATAAAAAAAAGCTCAGCCATTCAGACTGAGCTTTCCCACAAAACACAAATTGGAATTTATTTCTCACTAACAAAAATCTTCAGCATTATTTACCGTTGATTTTTACGCCTTTAATTGCGTCTATCGGGCAGACTTCGATACATCTGCCGCAGTCGATGCAGGCGTTAGTAATAACATACTGTTCTTCGCCCTCTTCGATAGCGGTAGTTGGACAGATGTCCACGCAGGTTCCGCATTTTACGCATTCTGAAGTAATTACAAATGCCATAAAACTCTCCTTTCCGTGCTTCTTAATAAGGGAGTTTTGTTAAACTTCCATTATTTCTTTTTCTTTGGAAGCTGTCGCTGCAGAAATTTTTTCGATCCATTTATCGGTCAGATCCTGGATTTCTTTCAATCCCCGTTTTTGATCATCTTCCGTTATTTCACTATCTTTTTGCATCTTTTTCAGAACTTCATTCCCGTCGCGTCGGATGTTCCTGATCTCCACTTTGGAGTCTTCTGCCAGTTTTTTTACCTGTTTCACGATGTCGCGACGAGTTTCTTCGGTGAGAGGCTGGAAGGGAAGGCGAACCACATTGCCGTCATTTTCGGGAGTAACGCCGATGTTGGAAGCCAAAATGGCTTTTTCGATGGCAGTGAGACTGCTTTTATCCCAGGGTTGCACCACGATCAGACGTGGTTCCGGAATGGAAATATTACAAAGCTGTTTAATCGGAGTAACGGCACCGTAATAATCGATCCTGATCTCGTTCAAAGCAGAGGCATTGGCTCTGCCGGTTCTGGTTTTGGAAAATCTGTTCAGTAAAGCTTCGAAAGCAGCTTCCATTTTCATTTCTTGATCTAAAATTACTTCTTCCATCTTATCTCCTCCCCTAATTCATCTTCGGCTGGAAAAGACTTCTTCACGCATGAATAAGAGTGCCCACATCCTTATTCAGGATGGCTTCTTTCATATTTCCCTGAATGCCGATATTGAACACTTTGATCAGCATGTTATATTCACGAGCCAGGGAAAATGCAGTCATATCCATCACTTTCAGTTTTTTATCCAGTACTTCGTCATACGTCGTATCATTCAGGAATTTTGCATTCTTATTTTTTACCGGATCGTCGGTATAAACGCCGTCCACTTTGGTAGCTTTGAAGACGATATCGGCGTTTAATTCGATGGCACGCAGAATAGCCGTGGTATCGGTGGTAAAGAACGGATTACCGATGCCGCCGCAGAAGAAACAAATCTTTCCTTCATTTAAAGAAGTGAGAGCGCGGTTGGGTGTGTAAAACTTAGCGATTCGTTCCACCTGAAAAGCCGAATAAACCTCGGTCTGATAATTCTTACTGCGCATCAAATCGGAAAAAATGAGTGCATTCTGCACGGTTGCCAACATGCCAATATTATCGGCTGTTACCCGGTTCAGATTACTTCCGATTTCGGAAGCTCCGCGGAAAAAGTTGCCGCCACCCAAGACCATTCCGATGCGATAACCCATCTTTCGGATCGTGATGACTTCATTGACCACCTCGTCCACCCGGTTCATGTCGATACCGAATCCTTTTGAACCAGCCAGCACTTCACCGCTCATTTTCAAAATGATCGTGTGAATTTTTTCCGGTTTATAAGTATGCATGAAAACCCCTTTTTTATTTCATTTGGGCTGCCACTTCAGCGGCAAAATCCTCGGATTTCTTTTCAATGCCTTCACCCAGTTTATAACGAGTGTAGGAATCGACTTTAAGTTTGCCCAGGTATTCGCCGACCGTGATCTTGTCGTCCTTCACAAATTTCTGCTGAAGCAGACAATTTTCTTCATAATATTTATTCATTTTGCCGATCAAGATCTTTTCAATGATGGCTTCCGGTTTGCCTTCTTCCTGCAATTGAACGCGAGCGATACCTTTTTCTCTTTCCAGTACTTCCGGGGTTACAAGTGTTTTATCCAGAAATTCGGGAGCCATGGCAGCTACGTGCATTGCCACATCTTTGGCTTTGAGTTTATTATCATCGGTAGCTTCGCCATTCATTTTCAATACGACGCAAATCTGACCGCCCATGTGAACGTAGGAAGTCACAAAATCTTCGGAAGTAATGCGTTCAAAGCGGCGAATATTCATATTTTCACCGATCTTGGCGATCAAACCGGTCAGTTTGGATTCGATGGTGGTAGCTTCGATCTCGATGGCTTTTAATTCTTCCACGGTGTGAATATCATTTACCAGAATTGTATCAGCCAGAAGCTGACCGAATTCGATGAATTCTTTATTTTTAGCCACGAAGTCGGTTTCGGAATTGAACTCGACGATTGCAGCAGTTTGTTCATCTGCGGAAACGGCGGTAAACACCAAACCTTCGGCAGCGATTCTGTCAGCTTTTTTGGCAGCTTTACTAATTCCTTTTTCACGCAGCCAGATGATAGCCGCTTCCATATCTCCGTCTGTTTCCAAAAGAGCTTTTTTGCAATCCATCATGCCGGCATTGGTTTTGGCTCTCAGTTCCATCACTATTTTTGCTGAAATACTCATCTCTATCTCCCTGTGTTTTTCTTAATTAAGTCTTTTGCATATCACATAACTCACTGCAATAAAATGAGTTATATTGTATAAA
>DAISYT010000132.1:0-6226 GCA_036825175.1 Candidatus Cloacimonadota bacterium | reverse complement strand
TTGATTTTTTACAATTTTTCTCCGTGTTCATCCGTGAAAATCCGTGAGCCAAAAAATATTCTTTCGCACTTTCACGCTGTCACGCTCATTCTCTTTTTCGCGTTATCGCTTATACGCATCTACCCAATTACGCTTTCACATTGCACACGATATTTTTGAATCGAGCCGGAGCCACGCCGTGAGAAAGGTGCATGGATTGTCCGGGTTCGCCTTTGCCACAGTGGAATGTTCCGTGAAATTCCCATTCTTCTGCACCGCAAATGCCATCGCAAGCTCCCCAGAATTCCGGCGTAATGCCAAAATAGGTTGGTTCTTTTACGATGTGTTTGATCTCGCCATTTTCGATTTTCCAGCCGATTTCGGTGGTAAATTGGAAATTATTGCGATTATCGTCGATGCTCCAGGTTTTGGTGAAATCGATGTAATAACCGCTTTCCGTAGATTTGATCAGATCGTCCAGACTGCCCTTACCGGGAGCCAGACAGAAGTTGGTCATGCGAATGAGCGGAATATCGTCGGCAAAAGAAGCCAGCATATTGGAACTGGGTTTCACACCCAGAAGAGCAGCGGTTTCCTGCGAAGTCTGCTGATCGATCAGAATGCCGTTTTTGATGATATCGACGGTTGTGCCGGGAGTGCCTTCGTCGTCCACCAGATGAAATCCCATGCCACCTTCGTTGCGGCTGTCGCTGTAAATATTTACGAGGTCCGATGCGTAACGGAAATTCCCCAGCATTTTCGGTTTGATAAAGGTCTTGCCGGCGTAGGAAATTTCTTTCCCGAAAATACGATCCGATTCCGTGGCATGTCCCACCGATTCGTGCAGTTGCAGAGCCAGTTGTCCGCCGCCGATGATCAAATTTGCCCGTTCTTCTTCGATGCGTGGAGCATCCAAAAGCTGAATGGCTTCCGAAATGATCTTATCTGCATTCCCCAATAAATTTACTTGGCGCACGATCTCGAATCCACCGCGGCGTCCGTTCATATGACCGGGATAAGTGCGGCACATGGCTTCTCTGCCGTTGGAAGCCAAAACGTACATGGTGGGAAGCGTATCGTAAACCAGCGAATCCACCATCGTACCTTCCGTATTGGCATAGAGTTTGTATTGACGGTAGAATTCCGAGTAAACATAGGAATAGACTATTTTTTCATTCCCAACCAATTTTCGGGCAACCTGCTCGTGGTAATCGATTTTAAATTTGTCGTCCATCAGGAATGGGTCTTCTTTGGGTTGGAAGAAATAGCTGTCCTGCACAGGCGGAAGTTTCTGGAATTGCACCGGTTGCAGACGAAAGCGGCTGCCCAGTTTGGCATTGGAAATAGCTTTTTTGATCGTTTTTTCGATGGAATCGTTGGAGAGAATCGTCGTTCCGGCAAAACCCCAGCAGCCATCTGCCAGCACGCGAATACCCAAAGCCAGGGAATCCGTTTCCGAGCCAAAATGCTTCAGGGCTCCATTCTCAAAATAGATCATTTGCTGATCGGTGTTCGTAAAACGCACATCGGCATAAGTAACGTTCTGCGTCTTGATTTTGTTGATTATATCATATACTAATTTTTTCATTTTGTTTCTCCTTATTTTTGCTCACTGATTTTCACAGATATACACTGATATATGTATTTAATAAAATATTAGAAAAATCCATTGCTAAAGCTGTTCCCTTTTCTTGTTTCCACAAATGTTATGCCACGAAAAGCAAAATTGAGATTAAATATAATGAATTCATCTATGTCTATCCGTGTTGATCCGTTAGTTAACATTTTACACCGATAGAATGGATGTATGGTTTACGTTCATTATCGAAGATTTTTCGTTTCGTTTGTGGTTTTGGTCCGAAATTAAGAAGCAGTCCAACTTCGATTTCGGTACAAGATAAATAATTGAGAAGCTGTGATTCATCTTGGATGGTTAACGTTTTGATCGATTTCAATTCAATCAAAATCTTGTCCTCGACTATCATATCAGCAATATAATTACCAATCAATTCCTGTTCATAATAAACTTTTATTGGTTGCTGAGTTTTGCAACTCAATCCGAGTTTATTCAGTTCGATCTTTAATGCTCTCTCGTATATTTTTTCTAAAAATCCATAACCAAAAATATTATAAACCTTATAGAATGCTTTTAGGATCAAGTCGCTTACATTTTCATACTTCAATTGACCATAAGAAGCCATCCGTGTTCCTCCGTGTTAATCTGTGAGCTACATTCTCTTACACTGTTCTCGTGGAAGAACTGATCCTGAAACCTTTCACTTTCACATGTGGCATGCGCACGCTGGAAATACTGAATTCTCCGTAATTATCCGAGAAAGGCACCGTGTGGGCTTCATTTTCCAGCTCGCCGATGTTACCGACGATGTCGCTGATTTTTTCTGTGAACCTCAGATTATTGACCACTTTGGTAATCTTCCCGTTTTCGATCAGGAACGTGCCGTCGCGGGTAAGACCGGTAAGCGAAGTTTCTTTCTGATTGATGAAATTCATGTAATGCAGGCTGGAAATATAAAGACCATTTTGAATGGAAGAAATCATTTCTGCCAGAGTTTTATCGCCGGGCTGCAAGACGAGTGCTTCTCCATCCGCACCGTTGCGTGCCATTTTCAATTTGCGACCATAATAATTTTCCACCAGAAAATTCCTATAAACTCCCTTTTCTATAAGAGTGGTTTTCTGATAATATCGTCCGTCACCGTTGTAATCGAAATTGATCATTTCGGGATTCTGCGGTTCGTCGGTCAGCGTGATATTTTCGGGAAAAACTTTTGTATTCTGCTTTCCGGCAAAGAAGCTCTGTTTTGTATCCAAACTGCGCGCCGTCATACTGCTTTCCAGATATTGCAAAAACTCCCCGATGCAACGGGGTGCCAGAATCACATCGTAAGCGCCCGGCTCCACATCGATCAGCTCATTGCCGGCTGCCTGCACTTTTTTCACCAGGCTGGAAATGAATTTTTCTTCATCAAATAAAGCAAAATTCTCTCCACCAAAAACTTCCAGAACCGTTACTTCATTTTTCTGAGAAACGGCTTTGCATTCCAGATAAATCGGAGTGTTGATCTCGCGTTTGTTCACTCCGTTGCTGTTAACGATGTAAAGCGTGCTGTAGTTGCAAACGAAGGTTCCATAAGTTTTGAAATCATAAGAAGATACCGCTGTCGTAATTTTTTGCAGAACATCGATTTTCCTGTCCAAAGGAACTTTCTCGATACTGTTGATTTTTTCCTTCTCGGCAGACAGAGTCAGATCATCTTCCAAATCGATAAAATCGGGGTCTTCCGGCAGCTGATCGATCAGCGGTAACACTTCTTCGATCTTTTCCAGCAACTTTTCTCTGGTAGGCTCTTTCAGGTTAAAACGATAAGATTTTCTGCCCTGGTAGATGGTTGTGGAAAGTGAGACGGAAGTTTTGGAAATGTTATAATTGATCTGACTTTGATAGAAACGCAGGAAATCCGTTTCCCAAAATTGATAATGAAAGTTGAATTTCAATTCGGGATATTGTTGGCAGATTTCCACTAATTGTGCTCGCATGTTCATATGCTTTCCTCCAGTCATTTTTCTTTGGATTTCAAAAGGCTGATCAAATCATTTTCTGTAAATAAAAAGCTTTCTTTTTTATTTTTTAGTAATTTTAATTTGACTTCATTTAAACATAATAACAGTTTTGCCTTTGTTGAATTCGGAGAGAATCGGTACTATGGAATAACGGGAGGAAAAATGTTGAGAAGATTATTTGTTTTGTTTTTTTTCTTATTAGGAAGTGTCTTGCTTTTGGCAAATCCGATTGTACCAGGTCCTAAAATTGTACGACTGAATAGAGCAGGAAATGCCTGGCAATTAGTACTTTTTAATGAAGCAATGGAAGAATACAATTTGGACAATTGCGGATTATCTTTTGGTGGATGTTTTTCAGCATTCAATTCCGGTATAGAATTTTACGATTATGCAACCGTTTCAAATCTGGATTTGGTTACTCCTCTTGAGATAAATTGGACAACCGATACTCTTATAACGTATTTTGATCAGGGATACGGATTCTGGGAAGCTGATGAATGGTGTTTCGGACCGAATATTTCCTGGTTAAGTAGCGTTAATCCTCTTTTAGACGGACAGTCTTTAATCAGGGTTTATCCATATTATGATTGGCTGATGTATGTAAAAGATTCTAATCTCGAAGGTGGATTAAGAACAAGAGGATATCTAGAAGGATATGTTTATGATTATCAAAACAATCCGGTCAGCGGTGCAACTATTAGATATTACAGATTAAATTCTTGGACTCAGTACATATTCGATCCTGAAGTAACTAACACAACCGGTTATTATTGTTCCGAAACTTATGCCAAAAATTACGATGTTTCAGTTATTATTGATAATCTGGTTTATATCGATACCTTTCTAACCGTAGAGCCTGATTCGGTTATAACAGTAGATTTTTATACCGATTATCATCCCTCCGGTGCCGATGATTATGAAGTTTCACTTCCTGCTTCTGGTTATAATCTTTCCAACTATCCCAATCCGTTCAATCCCACTACAGAAATCAGTTTCAATTTAACCACGAATTTACACGCATTGCCGCGAATTGAAATCTATAATTCCAAAGGACAAAAGGTAAAAGTTTTGGAGTGCAGCAATTCCTTTGCTGCCAACACTAGGAATTCGTATTCCAGCTGTTCCGTAACCTGGAATGGACTCGATGAGAATGGCAAGCCGGTTACTTCCGGCGTTTATTATTATAAACTGATTTCGGGAGATAAGGAACTGGCAGCAAATAAGATGTTGCTGTTGAAATAACTTATCCTGATCTGGTTCTTAAAACATATCCTAAAACAATAATTTGGAGTGAATTATGAAATATTTACTACTTTTTATACTCTCTTTTTCTCCACTTTTCGCCTACGATTGGACAACTCTCTACAATGGAAATCATGAAATTTATGATTTTTCATACTGTCAGACCGGACTTAATCAATATGCTTTAGCTTGCGAAGACGGATTACTCATTTATGACGGCAGTACCTGGAATCAGGCAAGTTACGGATTACCGGTGTGGAATATTTTACCCTGGATCGATCAGCAATTTCTGTTGATTCAGGGAAACGGCAGTTATTCCGATGGCGTTTACAAATTTAATGAATACACTCAGCAATACGAAATAATAGAATGGATTTATTATCCCAATTTTCTGGTTTTCAATGAAGAACAGCAGGAATATTATATTGGAGCGAATCAGGGATTATATCAATCGGGGGACGGGCAGTCTTGGCAGGAAGTCACCTATTTTTCGGGCAGGAATTGTCTGGATATGGTTTTCTGGGAAAATCATTATGCTGTTTCGGTATCGGATAACATTCCCGGAGTATATTATTCTGCTGATTACGGATTAAATTGGAATGCTCCGGTTTCCGGCTGTCCGTACATTCAAGATATGGAATTCACCTCGACAGGGATTTTATACGGTATTTTCCCCAACAATTCAAATGCTTCTGGTTTATGGAATTCCACAGATTTTGGTGCGAACTGGAATTGGGAAGCTGGCTCGCTCTATTGTAAAACCGTTAATGTTGATGTTATGCAAATCATATTTGTAGGCTGGGAAATCAATAACGGTGTGGCAAAATGGGAAGGCAATCATTTCACTTATATGAATGACGGTTTGCCGTGTCTTGATATTAATAAACTCTGCGTAAATCCGGCAATGAGTAGTATCCACCTGATTGCCCTCACGGATAACGGAGCTTATATTCTCACCAATTTCATGTCGAACGATCCGGTATTGAGCCATCCAGAAATTCAACTTTCCAACTACCCCAATCCGTTCAATCCCAGCACAACGATTCAATTTGAAACCACTAATTTACACAAATTTGCACAAATCGAAATCTATAATATCAAAGGGCAGAAAGTGAAAACTCTCCCCGTCTCCCCCTCTCCAGGTCACAAAGTCTCCGTCGTTTGGGATGGCACTAATGATACCAGGCAAACAGTCGGCAGCGGATTGTATTTTTATCAGTTACAAATCGATAAAAAGCCGGTAGCCAGCCGGAAGTGTTTGCTGCTGAAATAGTAGTTAGGAATGGGTGACGGTGAGAATTATCCGCCTTTGGCGGACTTTGTGACTTTGTGAAAGTGAGATTCTTCGTGAGAGCAACCTCTGTAAAATTACCTCAGAATGACATTTTTCTTAACAGTGAGCAAAAAAGGAAAGCCTCAGCGA
>DAISYT010000131.1:0-6236 GCA_036825175.1 Candidatus Cloacimonadota bacterium | reverse complement strand
GATGAGTTAATGTTTTTTCATTTTTATGAAGGCAACAAATCAAAAGCATAACGATCGGGGGTCGTTTTTCTTTGATTCGGTTCTTTTTGGACAAGCAAAAAGAAATGAAGAAATTTTTAGAATTCTCTTTATCGAAAAGCATTATCCTTTCTACTTATTCATTTCCCGATTTTTCACATACTTATCGAACCATTCGATAGTTTCCGCCAGCACATGCAAAAGTGATTCCCGCGCCGAGTAGCCATGACCTTCCTTGGGCAATAATACCAATCTGGCAGTGGCTCCGTTGCCTTTCAAAGCCTGGAAAAACCTTTTGGATTGCAGCGGAAAAGTACCGGAATTCGGATCGTCTTCCCCGTGAATTAAGAGAAGCGGTTCTTTGATCTGATCGGCATACATGAACGGTGAAACCTGCATGTAGAAATCTTTTGCTTCCCACAAAGTACGACGTTCGCTCTGAAAACCGAAGGGAGTGAGTGTGCGATTGTAAGCTCCGCTTTTTGCCACGCCGGCTGCACAGATATCGCTGTGAGCCAATACATTCGCCACCATAAATGCCCCGTAACTGTGCCCGGTTATTCCCACCCTTTGCGGATCGACGATGCCGCGTTCATCCAGATATTCGATCGCAGCTTTCACACTGTTTACCGTTTGTTCGATAAAAGTTTCGTTCACCGTTTCCGGGTCGCCGATAATGGGAATGGAAGCATTCATCAATACGGCATAACCTTCTAAAACGAGGTAGCGGATGGAAATTCCCCAGAAATTGGGAAATTGAAAAGCGGATTCGGTTACCTGCCCGGCGGTGTTGGCATCGGCAAATTCCTGCGGATATGCTTCCAAAATAAGCGGCAGACGCTCGCCTTCCCGGTAATCTGCCGGCAAAATCAAAGTGCCGGAAAGGGGAATACTGTCTTCGCGAGCGTAGTTCACCAGTTCCACTTTCAGATCGGTAATTTCCGGATAAGGATTGGTAAAATCGCTGATTTGAGTTTTTTCTCCAGTGGTCAGATCGACGAAAAAGTAATTCCGGTATTGGCTGATACTCTCGCTGCGAATGGCAATTTTATGCAAATCCTGATCGGCAAATGCCTGGAAAGTTTCATAATGTTCTGGTTGGCAACGCCAAAGGATTTTGGTTTCTTTCGTTTTAAGATCGAATTGGGAAAGGAAGGGAAAACGCCCTTCCGGTGTGGCACCCAGATCGTTATCAAAATACATCACGCCATCACGACACAAGAAAACCCGTTCACCTCGTACAGTAGTCTTTTCCACTGGTTTTCCCGGATATTGATAATTATCCTGACGGCTCATGTCGAAAAGCAGTTCCGGTTGCTGATCGCTACCCAGCTGATAAAGCCATTGCCGGATCCAGATACGATCGCGATCATATTCCGATAAAATCAGTTCATCTTCGTTTTCCGACCAATTTATCCCGGAATAACGATAAACCGTTCTGAACAACTCCTCCGGTTCACTCTCGAAAGGAGCAGCCAAACGCCTGATTTTATCGCGATGAGAAACTGCGATTTTGGGATCGCCTTCATCGAGCGCTTCCGCCCAGATCAGGCTGGCATCCTTCAAAGGCTGCCAGGCAAAACGCCGCGGACATTTGTACACTCCACCGATGGGCACCTGATCTTGTAAAGGTCTCTCCAGAATCGTTTTGACCGGTTTTCCCTTTAATGTAAAAATCTGTACGGTTTGCGGAAAACGGTAATACGGCACCAAATAAGAATACGGCGGATGAATCGTGGTTGCCAGGAAATATTGATTGTCGGGCGAGATATCGATATCCGACCAGATTTTCGGTTCGGAAATGATTTTCATTTTTTTGTGGGAAATGTTCAGTGTTGCCAGGCAGGAAGTGAAGAAATGATCGAAAAGCGTTTCGTCGAATTTATCTTTCAAAAGATTCTGATAAGTGCGATTTGTACTCACTTTCCCCGAAGTTTCCTCGATAACCGGTGCAGTGGGAACGAGTGGTCGTACCGGCATGGCTCCGCGTTTGGGCGGTATCACTTTCAAAAAAAGAGTTTTATTATCGTTCAGCCACCAAAATGCCGAATCGCCGCAGGCATCGTTTAAAAGAACATCTTCAAAATATTTGATCTGACCGGTCGCCACATCCGCCACCAGCAATCTGATACCGTTTTCGGATTCATAACTGACAGCCAGTTTGCTTTTGTCGTAAGAAAATTTGTGATGCCTTATTCTGATATCCGTCGGTAAATCCAATGGTATTTTTTTGCCGGTTATAAAATCGTGGATCGCCAGATAATTTTCCTGATATGTGCCCGGTTCCGCATTCAGCTTGATCGAAATTTCATTGCCAGCCAGTTTCACCGTGGGATCGGAAACCTGAGCCAGGCTCTGATAACGCTCGTAATTCACTTCCAAAGCCAAATCGTGGTACGCCACAAAACTGTAATAACACGGACGCGGCGCATCGAAGACATCCTGAATTTCCTGGGGCGGCAATTTGTAGCCCTGTTCATTCGCCAATAAAGTCATAAAAACACTCCCGATCAAAAAATAGAGAATCAGCTTTTTCAAAATCTTTCTCCAAATATTTTATTTCTGAGGCAAAAACACAAAAACAGCCGTTATCTGACAAGGATTTTCCTTATCCCAATTCAAAAGTCGTCACGCCAAAAATGCGATTCAGGTCGATTTCCGGGAAATTTTGTGTGTACATTCTGGCGGTTTCAAAGACTTTTTTCATGCCGTATTTCCGCACTAATTGCACGGCTTGCGGATTGAGTTCCGGGATATCCAGATAGATTTTTGCTCCGGCAGGAACGGTGGAAACTGCCTTTTGAAATAAAGCTTCGGCAAGTGGCAGTGAATCTGCAAAAAGCGGTCCGATTTTATAGCCTATCCGGCAGGGACGGATGACGACAAATCCGGCTAAATTTTTACCTTCACGCACGCCGAAAGCCTGTGAACCGGGTTGCCGCATCCAATTTTGCAGGAAGGTTTTACGCTCGGTTGGAAAGCATTTTCTATCATAAAAAAGAATTTCTTCCAAACACACAGACGACAGCGGCACGGCAGCAGACGCCGGTTTGAAATCCTGCTGTTTTTCGTATTCATAACGAATGTTGCTGTAGGCGAGTTGGAAGCCGCTTTGTTTGTAGCTTTCCTGTTGAGCGATTACGCCGTCCAACCCGATGTTGCAATTGCCGGCATATTCGATGGCATGCTGCCAGATTTGGTGCCCGATACCCTGTCCGCGAAACGGCTGGAGCACGATATAAAATCCTAAAAAAGCAAAAGTCTCATCGTATTTTACTAACGAAATGCAACCGATGGTTTCACCATCCAGCTCTGCGATAAAATAACCGTTGGGATCGGCTTGATAAAATGTATCGGCGTCATGTAAACCCGGATTCCAACCTTCTTGAGCAGCCTGCTCGACCATAAAATCGAGATCGCTGCGGCTGGCGGTGCGAATAATGATTTCTTTCATCTAAATAACCTCTTTTATTCTTCAGTCGGGGCGATTCATGAATCGCCCTTAAGCTTGATGATTCGTGTATCGATCTTATTTTGTTTCCTGTTCATCCCGCAATTTTTTCCACCACTCCAAACGCTTTTGGATTTCTTTTTCAAAGCCGAATTTGGAAGGCTTATAATATTTCTTTTCTTCCATTTGATCGGGAAAATATTTCTGATAATTATAGGCATTTTCATACATGTGATCGTAAGCGTAATCTTTGCCGTAATCCAGGTCTTTCATCAGCTTGGTCGGCGCATTCCTGATCTGTAGCGGCACGCCTAGGTGACTGGTTTTACGGGCATCGTCCGCCGCCTTTTTATAAGCTTCATACAGCGCATTGCTCTTGGGTGCGGTGGCAAGATAAACCACCAGTTGCGCCAACGCCACGTTCGCTTCCGGCATTCCCAGAAAATGGCAGGTATCCTTCACGGCGATAGCCTGCACCAGCGCATTCGGATCAGCTAAACCTACATCCTCGGAAGCAAACCGCACCAGGCGGCGCGCCACATACAGCGGGTCTTCACCGGCTTCCAACATGCGAGCCAGCCAATACAAACCGGCTTGCGGATCGCTGCCGCGCAAAGATTTATGCAACGCCGAGATCACGTTGTAATGCTCCTCCCGGTCTTTGTCGTAAAACATCGCTTTGCGGCTGAGAATTCTGGAGATAAACTGCACGTCGATCAGCTTTTCATCTTTCACATTTTTCAAGATGATTTCCAGATGATTGAGCGCTTTACGGGCGTCGCCGCCACACAGTTCCGCCAGGTAGGGAAGGCTCTTTTCTGCAAATGTAACGTCCACCGACAAAGCTTCCAAAGCACGCTGTATGATTTTGATAATATCTTCGTCGGAAAGCTGTTGCAGCACGAAAACATTGCAGCGGGAAAGCAGCGCCGGAATGACTTCAAAGGAAGGATTTTCCGTGGTGGCACCGATCAAAATTATGGCGCCGGATTCCACGTAATGCAGAAAAGCGTCCTGCTGAGATTTATTGAAACGGTGAATTTCATCGATGAAAAGGATGGTGCCTTTGTTGTTGGCTTTCAGGTTGTATTCGGCTTCCTGCATCACGGCTTTCACATCCTTAATGCTGGAAAGCACCGCACTGAACGAAATGAATCGATGTGAAGTTTTACTTTCGATCAGCCGGGCGATAGTGGTTTTGCCGGTGCCGGGCGGTCCCCATAAAATGAAGGAATTATAGTTGTCATTTTCTATCATATTTCGCAGCTGCGTGCCTTCTTCCAGCAATTTTTGCTGACCGAAAACCTGCTCCAGTTCCTGCGGTCTGATCTTTTCTGCCAAAGGCACATTGGTCGGTTTTTTCGTCTCTTCAAACAGCGACATCTGATCCGTCATATTTATCCTCGTCACAATTATTTCTTACAGCACCCTTCGATACAATCCGTCAATTGCCGGATCACTCAGGGTGACAGTTTTCAGGATTTAAATGAGAATTTATCTGTCAAATGATTTTAACTGAGGAGTTAAATGTGTGGACGAGTCTATGCGATGAAGCGGATAAGCAGGAATTGACCCAAGATGAAATTTGGGTTAAGAACTGCGTTGATTTCCTCATTCTTACCTCAAGCTTACGCATTGAGGCAAGCCTGATGCTCACGGATTTTTGTAGAAGTGAGTAAGCGGGAATTTTTAGCTCACGGATTTGCACGGATAAACACGGATTTTTGCCACAAGGACACGAAAGCATCCGCCTTCGCTTAGGCTTCGGCGTGACAGGCAAAGGACACGAAAAAGAAAACTGTCATTCTGAAGCAAATCCCCTCTTGAGAGGGGTACGGCTTTAGCCGTGGGGTGTGTATGCACATTGTTCTAATGAAGAATCTCTATTGAATTCCCTTGAAAAGGTTTATCAGCCTTTGACTGGCTTCATACGGGTATTCTTCTTGCTTAGCACTTTCAAGGTAATTCTTCATCATTTCACCCTGAAAGTGTCATTTGAGAGAAATCTTGAAAGAGACTTTTTCAGGGGTGATTCTATTAATATTTTAAAAATCTTTTTTTTCAATTTTTATTGCACCAGCCAATATAAAGGAATTAAATTTAGCTCTACTTTTTTTATTTGACACAAAGTGTCTTCTTCTTTTTTTTCCCAACGAGTCAAAAAGAAAGTTGGATTAAATTTTATTGGGTTGGGAAAAAGATTTTTTAAACCCTAAAAATTGAATGAGTTACAGAGTTCAGAATCATTTATCAAAAAAAATAAGGAGGTCTCAATGAAAAAATTGAGTTACGTTGTATTACTATTAACTTTTCTGCTGTTGTTAGTAAGTTGCGAATCACCGATGAAAGTAAAATTACATGAATTGGACGATGTCATCGGTGCGTTTTTCAATCGCAGTCAACTGAAAGAAGGCGGGAATTGCTCCATCGGTTATCAAAACGGCAATATCCGTACATCTAAAGTGGCGTTGTCGTGGAGCGTTTCCAGCGATGAAGATTTTGTGTTTTACAAACTCTACCGCGATGGTGAAGACCTGGGTGTGTTCAATGATGTGAATTTCACTTCATATTCGGATAGCCTGGTTCAGGAAAACACTTCTTATGATTATGAAATCGCTGTCTTTGTAAGAAGCGGTATGGCGGCAGTCGATACCATCAAGATCAAAACACCTCAATGGCAAGCCCCTTCCAATCTGATGGCTAATGGACTCAGCAACACAGATAGTTCTTACCTGGGATGATAATTCCGATTCCGAAGAAAATTTCA